>CAZTDW010000071.1:0-17483 GCA_964611835.1 uncultured Rikenellaceae bacterium
GCAAAACGCATTATCACCGGCTCACTGAAATCCTTCATAAACATCCTTATGAAGCGAATGGACTTGAAGTCGCTTATCACACCGACCGTTTTCTGGTATTCAGTGACTGGGATCTTGAACTGGTACCATTTTACCTTTGACTTATCACCATTGGCGAAGGTGGCCTCGGCTTCAATTTCATCAACTATATAATTTGTGCCCACCCTGAGATCTGATGGCCTCATACTAACTTTATACTGATAGTAGCTCTCCGTTTCGCTCAGCGTGTTATCGCGGTTTATATCCTCCATGTCGGGAAGAGTGGATCCGGATGTGGGATATGATTCGGCCGACATATCTGATGTCGGAGAATTGCCTTCCAGTCCATTATACTTCTTGTACCGTTCAAGAATGCTTTTCTGTTCAAAATCGTAGTCAGATCCGCGGAAATAGTGAAAATCATCACTTGCAGGGTCTTTCAGTATATTCTGATATGTTTCCGGTGTTGTTATCAGTGCTGATTTCTGAAGGTAATCCGAGAAGAAGGTCTGTTCCTCCTCATTTCTAAGTCCATCAAGTCCGGCATCCTGATAAAGCCTTGATTCTGAATCGTTATCAAAGGCTTTAACCACCGACTGTACCGTCGCCACCCTCCCCCACGAAGTGGTGTCCACGTTCTGAACCACGGGTGAGCCCGGAAGGCCATTTTCAAAACTTTTACGGGAGTCCCTCAGGATATCCTCAGAAATGTTTCCAAGGTTGAAATAGAGATCGCCTCCGTTGTGACCGGGATCTTCAACAAAGGGATCCATCATCCAGAACTCTATGTACTGGATGTTTGCGGTCTCAAAATCGCTGGTAAGCACTTCTCTCATGATCCCTCCCCATCTCGATCTGGGATCAGTGAGCTTCCCTTCCGGGTTCATTCCCCTGGAATATGCACCCGGTTCAGCATCAAAATTGTATGGTCCTTTTTCCTCAGGATAATAGGCAAGATTGAGAACAGAGATTGTAGTAGGAATGCCTGTACTGCTCTCACGGTTGGGAAAAAGTTCATTTTCATAAATCTCCCTCACAAAATGACTGGATTGCTCAACAGGATTCTGTTTAATATGCGAGGGAGTGGAAGAACCGTTCCTCAGGAAAAGCGGATCAATAACATACCATGACAGCTTTGCCCTGTTATAACCGCTTGCCGGGTTGTTGTTGAGACGGCCTTCAGGAAACAGATTATCCTGACCCTGAGGAACACTGGAAATGGACCATGCATTAAATGATTTCAGATCAAGCGGGATTTCACTTGATTCGAAATCATCAATATAAGAATTCCCCGCACTTGAAATGGCTTTGGAATGGCCTGGAATAAGGTGAGCAAATTCACCGTTGAAAGAGATGCTTGATGGTGTTTTGGTTTCAAGGAGGGGAATTTTATCGATTAATTTCGTAAGTAATTGCGACTCTGACTTATAAGATGTATTTAAACCCCATATGGTATTGGAGATAGGTTCTTCGCCAAAATTCACCTTCTGAGTATAGGGCCGCTCATTCAGATGAAGTATGGTACCTCCGATATTGAAATTGTTTGAGAACTTGTAGTCGAGATGGGTCCCAAGAAGTGTTTTGGTCTGGAAGCCGAAAAACTGATTGCTCTCAAGGCTCACCTGGATGGGAGTCTGCGATTCTATTAAAGCAGGATTGATGATGGTAACGGTACCCAGATTATAATCAACAGTGTAATCGGTGTTTTCCGAGAGGGTCACACCGCCCGCGGTTACAATTATCGAACCCACCGGAATATTTGTTGCATTAAGCCTTATTTCCGAGCCTGACTCTGAAGTATACTGACCAGTCATTTTGAACTTGTTCTTTTCAGCCATCTGCTTGGCTATTGTCTGCGTAGAATCGTATAGTTCCTGGAATACGTACCTGCCTGCCACCACCGGATCTCCGATCTGCTTCCTCAGATAATTCCCGAAAGGCTCAATGACGGGAAAAACTATTTTACCTCTGTCCCCCATCACCGTGACACCTTCAATAAAATCAAAATATCCGTCAGGAACCCTGTCAAGCTGAGAATTCAGATTGTCGAGCCCGAGAATGTTAAGGAGGATCTTGTTTGCCAGCCTGCCTTCAGGAAGATAGTTTATGGCATTACCCGTCTTATCATCCTCATAAAGAATGTTAAGCTGGAAATCGCTGGTTTCCAGCCTGCCCGATCCAAGTGAGTAAACATTCTTCATCATAAGATCCCATGTCGGATATTTCGGGCTCAGCGTGGTTCCCTTCAAAAGTTTAAGGATAAGGGTCTGAGGTGCGGTTATACCATCGGTTGAGAACTCCCCGACTTTATAAACCTTGCCGTTAAAGGTGTACTCAAAAGCTACGGCAAGCACCTCATCAGTATTCAAAGCGGTATTAAGGGAAATGTATCCAAGCTGCCTGTTAAGGGTGTACTCCCTGTCATTCAGTTTTCTTGCATTCTCAATCTTTTCAAAATCCCTGCCTATCTGAAATCCAGGATAAAGTGGATTGAATGCATTGGTAACCTGATCAACATCACGCATTATTGAATAAGCAGTGGTTAACTGATTGTAAAGTCGGTTTGCATTATTGTCGGGATATCTTTCTGCCCCGGGCATTGCCTGGAACTCGGGAATATTGTTGAAAATATGACTGCTGTTCTCGGCAAGGTCGGCAAATGCAGCAATATTGCGGGTCTCGTCAAAGCTGCTGGTTTTGTTGGTGATCCACACCTCAATCCTTTCAATATTTACACCCGAGCTTACAACAGGCAGATTCTTAAGTGCATCATCGTATATGTCGCGGAAGAACTGTGACAGAAAAAAATGACGGTTTGACTCATAATCGTCAGCATATATTTCAAAGGTGTTTGACTGGGCGCCACCTTCAACCTGTATTGTGGAAGTCTCTCCTTTCTGCTGGGAAAGTACAGTTGTCACGTTAAGTTTGCCAAACTGCAGCTCCGTCTTCAGTCCGAACAGGCTGTGGCTTCCGGTAATAAGAGTACCGGTAAGGGGCAGTGTCACATCACCTGCTTCCACCTTCCTGACTATCTCGTCTTCCTTTCCTGAATATTGCAGTTTAGTCCTGTTCTCAAAATCGAACATTGCATCAGTATTGTAATTGATGCCCAGCTCCATCTTGTCGCCGATTGTACCGGTGACATTCATCTGAATCTTTTCCTTGAAGTCAAAAGTCGGGATAGTCTGGAGTTTTTCGGGCAGAGTTGGATTCTGTGTTCTCGATATGTTGATCCCAAAAATCAGCTCGGCCGACCCCTGAGGGACAATATTTATTACATTGCTGCCGAAGACCTTGTCGAAAGTTGCTCCGCCGACTTCTATCTGGGGTATAAGATTTGACCTGAATCCTGCCTCCTGGCCCGTGATACGCGAATGCCAGTAATCGCGCATCTCCTTGTTAAACTGATATTTACGAAACTCCTCGGGAGTCATGTGAACAGGGGTCCTGTAATCAAAGGGGCCTACCTTCTGGTATATTACATATTCATTCTTCTCAGGATCATAAACTACCGAATATTTGACATTTGAGGGATTATCGAGAAAAAAAGGAGCTTTGGGTGCAGATTCCCAGGGTATTCCGGAAACATCCTGAAGCTTAAGGGGTGATCTCCTCAGCGTGTCGGCTGTCAGGGCCTGATTGGTTGCCTGACCACTTGCTTCAAATGACCAGAGGACAAGAGACGAGAATAGCAAACAACATGATAATCTCAGCAGATCTTTATATGATATCCCTGATCTCAATCCAAATAATATTCTTATTTACAGGCTCTTAAGTGCTTTTTTGATAATATTCTCAACGGTCAGGTTCTTTTCTTCCCTGATTATTTTGTCGAGAACCTTAATAACTGCACTCTTTCCAAAACCAAGCATCACTAAAGCTGATAACGCCTCTTCTTTCTTAGTATTGTCTGTAAATAAAAATATTTCACCTGTTCCTGATTGTTTTCCCAGCTTGTCCTTTAGGTCAACGATGATTCTCTGTGCTGTTTTTATTCCTATTCCCTTTATTGCTTTAAGGACATTAACCTCAGAACCTAAAATCGCTTTTTCAATTTCATCGGGATTTAGTGAAGAAAGCATCACTCTTGCTGTACCGGGCCCTACCCCTGAAACAGAAATAAGATGCCGGAACAAATCCCTTTCTGACTTGTCGGCAAATCCGAAAAGCTGATGACTGTCTTCCCTTATAACTTCATGAATAAGAATAATGTTATCACTTTTACCTTCGAGTCTGGCATATGTTGAAAGCGATATGCTTACATGATATCCGATACCCGCATTCTCAATGACAATGAATGCAGGGGTCAACTCCACTATTTTTCCCTTTATATAATCTATCATGACAGATTCTCAGAGTTGAAAATATCGGGAGGCAGTTCGTCAACCCTGTCGGAATGCATCTCAATTTCCTGGTGTCTTAGCGGATTCTGAGTGATCTCGGAATACATCTGACGGTTTCTGTAAATGTCGCAGGCAAGATATACGGACTGGCGGAATGAGTTTTCTGAAGCTTCTCCTTTTCCTGCGATCGGGAAAGCTGTTCCATGATCCGGAGAGGTCCTTACAAATGGAAGACCAGCAGTGTAATTTACTCCGGTGTCGAATGACAAAGCCTTAAAGGGAGCCAGGCCCTGATCGTGGTACATCGCCAGGATACCGTCAAATTTATTGAATGACCCTGCTCCAAAAAATCCATCTGAAGGAAAAGGCCCGAATGCAAGTATTCCTTCCTGCTGCAATTTCTGGATTGAAGGAATAATAATCTCAGTTTCTTCTTTTCCAAGAAGTGAATTATCGCCTGCATGCGGATTTAGTCCCAAAATCGCGATCCGGGGACGCCTTATGTCAAAATCGACAACAAGAGAATGATTCATTATCCTTGTTTTCCGGACAATCAGCTCTGTCGTTATCAATCCGGGAACATTCGAAAGGGGAACATGCGTGGTGGCGACACCAACCCTCATGCTCTCACAGATCATGAACATAAGAACATCCTCAACACCTGCCCTGGTTTTAAGATAATCTGTGTGTCCGGCGAAATTAAAACTGTCCGACTGGATGTTTTGCTTGTCTATCGGAGCAGTTATCAGAACATCCAGTTTCCCGTTTTTCAGGTCAGAGACAGCCTTTTCAAGAGCGATATATGCTGCTTCTCCTCCCTGAGTGGTAGACTTGCCAAGCTCCACCCTGATATTGTCATCCAGGCAATTGATCATATTTGCCTTTTTCGGTTTTGCCTCTTCCGGAGACCTGATATTATTAAAACTGAAATTATTTATATTCAACGCCTTACGATGATAGGCAGCTACTTTGGGCGAACCATATACAACCGGAATGCATATATCGTTTGCTGTAATGTCAATTAAGGCTTTTATGATAACCTCATATCCTATCCCGTTTATGTCACCGTGGGATATACCTGCTATAATTGGTTTATTATTCATCTCCAGAGTTATTTGTTTTCAAAGGTCAGATGCCTGCCTGTCGGCAGACAGGGAATATTAAGGATATTAGACTTAGGCCTGTGCGTTTCTTATGCATCATGGCTGTTTTAGTATGCCTTGTTTCTTTCATGATAACCAGCCGCATATTTCCTAAGGAATGTCGCAAGAAGCCTGAGTCCGGTACCGGGGCCTGTTTTCCGCCTGTAAAAGTCATCCTTTTTCAATGAACCTGGTCCGGCAATATCCAGATGTATAAAGGGATGCTCTGAAAATTTTTCAAGAAATTTACCTGCCGTAATGGCTCCTGCTTCTCTTTTTCCGATATTTTTTATATCAGCAATATCTGATTTTATCATCTCTCCGTATTCATCCCAGAAAGGCAGCTCGGCAATTCTTTCATATACATCGTTACCCGATTCTTCAAGCAGTCTGAAATACTCCCTTCCGGCGTTGCCCATTACGGCAATAGCCTCATTCCCAAAAGTCATTGCTGCAGAACCGGTTAGTGTCGCGATATTTATAATAAGCTCAGGTTTGTATTTTGATGCATAGCTGATCGCATCAGCAAGTATAAGCCTCCCCTCCGCATCGGTGTTGCCCACCTCCACAGTCATCTTATTGTACATGGTCAGAATATCTCCCTGGGTATAGGCATTGCCTCCGGGACGGTTGTCTGTTGCGGGGATAAGGCCGACAACATGGACCGGAATGTTTGTCCTTGCAATTGTATAAAAGGTACCGGTAACAGCGGCAGCCCCGGCCATATCTGCCTTCATATTGTCCATATAATCGCCGGTCTTTATGTTCAGACCACCTGTATCATATACTATGCCTTTCCCTACCAGTACCACAGGGCTGCTGTTGACAGCATTCTCAGGTTTCCATTCAAGAATACAGAAGACCGGAGGATCCACGCTCCCCCTGTTTACTGCCAGCAGACCTCCCATCTTGAGAGCTTCAATCTTGCCTTTGTTAAAAACATCAACCCTGAATCCGGCTTTCGTACCTAAATTTCTGATCTCCTCCGAAAGTGCAGGAGCGTTTAGCCGGTTTACAGGCTCATTGATCAGATCCCTGACAAGACAGACAGCATTTGTAATCTCATCAAGCCATTTAAAGTCATCATCTGATATTTCTCCATACAGGAGCAAATTCGAAGGGAAACTTTTTTTATCATCAGGATCCTTTCGTGTAATGTACTTATCAAAGGAATAAAAACTGAGAACAAGGCCTTCGGTAAAGGCTTCCGTTGAGCCTGCCAATCCATGATCTGATGCTATGACAAGATCATGATGATTATTTGCCTTTATCAGTTTGCTCAGGTTGCTGGCAGTCTTTCTCAGCTCTTCCCTAATCCTGAATTCGTGCAAAAATTTTCTGGTCCTGATAATGTAGGTGGTCTTGAAATAGGAATTTATAAGTACATACTCCTCTCCGGCCAGAACCTGGTTCCGGGCATATTCCTTCTCTGTCGCCGTGAGCTGAAGGAATTCCGGGATCTCATCCCTGCTTATAATACATATTACGGATTGATCGGGGGATATCCGGGATATTCTTGATATAACTGGTTTCATTCATTTCCATTTTGAAGGATGTAAAGTTAATCAAATTTTGAATGTTTAGGGTCGAAACTGTTACCTTTGCATCGATGATTCCAGCTGTTTTGAACAACATAATGCATGACTTTTTCTGTCTTTCCTGACTTATGGATTTTGAAAAGATATATACAAAAGCCCTGGATCTCAAACCTGTTACATATGAAGAAGGATCGGCTCTTTATCTGAACGCTCCTCTTGATGAACTTATCTTTATCGGCGATCTGGTAAGGCAGGTACATAATCCGGGTAAAAATGCAGGATGGATAATTGACAGGAATGTCAATATCACAAACATCTGTTTTTCACAATGCCTTTTCTGCAATTTCTGCAGAAAGAAGAATTCGACCGATGCATATATCACTTCAGTTTCCGATTACATTAAAAAGATCGAAGAGATGATTGTGCTGGGAGGAGACCAGTTATTGCTTCAGGGAGGAATGAATCCTGATCTCGGACTCGAATTTTATGCGAGTCTCTTCAAAACCCTTAAGGAGCTTTACCCTTCACTCAAGCTGCATGCCCTGGGGCCTCCTGAGATTGTCTACCTTTCAAAAAAAGAGAGTCTCCCTTACAATGCTGTGCTAACCCGGCTTATTGATGCCGGGCTCGACAGTCTGCCGGGAGCTGGTGCTGAGATTTTATCCGACAGGGTAAGAAAAATAGTTTCTCCCGCAAAAGCATCATCGGAAGAATGGCTTGAGGTTATGAGACAGGCTCACAGGCTAAACCTTCCGACTTCGGCCACAATGATGTACGGCCATGTGGAAACAGTTCTGGAAAGGATTGAACATCTTGTCAGGTTAAGGGAACTTCAGGATGAGAAAGACCCTGGCCATTACGGGTTTATAACCTTCGTTCCATGGCCTTTTCAGGATGAAGGTACAGTTCTTTCGGAAAAGAATGGAATCAAAAGCAGTTATACACCTCCCGACTATATAAGGCTCATAGCCGTAAGCCGGATCATTCTGAACAATATCAAAAACATACAGGCATCGGTGCTCACGGTTGGCAGGGAGACGGCAATTATGGCGCTTAATGCCGGTGCAAATGACCTTGGATCAATAATGATTGAGGAGAATGTTGTAAGCGCCGCGGGAGCCAGGAACCGTTTTGATGCCGACGGTATTCAGTCGATCATCAGGGAGGCCGGATTTGTTCCCCTTAGAAGAAACCAGAAATATGAACCGTTTGATGACCGGAAGCCTTTAACCTGAAACAGGGACGTCCGTCAATTCACTTTGGTATGCTTGGTAGATGGCAGGTCGTATGTATCAGATTTCTCAGATATTACTTCCAACCTGCCTGATCTTAATTTTATCCAGCCGTATTAGTAATTTTCTTTGTGAACCTTTGTGCAATCCTTTGGCTCCTTTGTGGTAAAATATATTTAACCACCAAGTCTCACAAAGGTCATCACTAAGGTAACACAAAGTAATACAGCATATTAATAATATTTATGAACTTATCAGGTTAAATCAAGTGGGATTAAGTACAGCCAATAAAAAAGGGACTTTAGTAAAGTCCCTCCGGTTTTTATTCTGAATTCTTGAAATTACTTTACATCACTGGCTTCCTTTTCTTCCCTATCAGGATCAAATTTGGAGGCTTTCTTAAATTCTTTCATTCCCTGTCCGATACCTTTCATTAATTCCGGAATCTTTCTGCCACCGAAGAGAAGAACAACCACAAGCAATATCAGGATTATCTCAGTCATACCAATTTTTCCCATCTCAGTAGATTTTTAAAAGTTTCTGCAAAGTTATAAATACTTTGGTTAAATTATATTAAACGATAAAAATATTTTAAGTATTTATCGTGCAATATAACTGGCAGAACAATACAAGATTGCACTGAAAATCATTGCTTTCCTGCCCCGTCTTTATTTTCTCAGAAGCCTAAGGATATCGTTCCCGTTGGCAAAGATGAGCAGTCCAAAAAGGATTATCATACCGGTTATCTGTGCATATTCAAGGAATTTATCGCTTGGCTTCCTTCCTGTTACCACCTCATAGAGAAGAAACATCACATGCCCTCCGTCGAGTGCCGGGATTGGCAGGATATTCATAACCGCGAGAATAATTGACAGGAATGCAGTGAGGTTCCAGAATGAGTGCCAGTCCCAGGTTCCCGGGAAAATGCTTCCGATCGTTATGAATCCACCGAGTGATTCATATGCCTTTGTATTTTTTGAGAAGATCAGTTTGAATTGCTTCAGATAATCCCCAATGGTCTTGAATCCTTTTGCTATCCCTGCCGGAATGGATTCTAGCAATCCGTAATTAATTGTTTTCAGCTCAAAGATCTTATCTAATGCCCTGGAACTGTAAACTCCCAGCATCCCTGCAGAAGTAAGGGAAACAGGGATATCCTGTTTCCCATCATTCCTAAGTACATTAAGGACCACTGTGTTATTTTTATTTTCAGAAAGATAATCCTGAAACTCATCATACCATTCAAACCTGATACCGTCGATACCCAGAAGCTCATCACCAGCCAGCATACCTCCATCTTTTGCAGGCGATTCTTTTCCGAATGAGGTAACGACAAACGGCCCGAAAGGCGTTCTTGGCTCAATGACCCCTTTCCCCTTAAGCATCTGGGGAATAAATTCAACCGGTATGGGGATATTTATGACTTCCCCGTTTCTTTCAACCTGTATGGATTTCCTGCTGTTAAGCACAATGTCGGGGGTGATCTGCATGAAGTTATCAATATACTGGTTGTCGACGCTCAGGATTTTATCCCCGTTCCTGAGGCCGATATTATAACCAACCGAATCTGTAACGATCCCGTATTTCACATTGGAAGTAGGCAGATAGGTTTCACCCCAGGCATAAAGGACAGACACATAAATCAGCATCGCAAGGATAAAATTAAAAAGTACTCCTCCTGTCATAATAAGCAGCCGCTGTCCCGATGTCTTTGACCTGAATTCCCATGGTTGCGCAGGCTGCTTCATCTGTTCCTTATCCATAGATTCGTCAATCATGCCCGAGATCTTAACATAACCGCCAAGCGGCAGCCATCCCATACCGTATTCCGTCTCACCTTTCCTGAACCTGAAAATTGAAAACCAGGGATCGAAAAAAAGGTAAAATTTCTCAACCCTGGTCCTGAATATCTTTGCGAACATGAAATGACCCATTTCATGGATTATAACAAGAATTGAAAGGCTCAGTACAAACTGAAGTATTTTTATCAGAACAGTCATGATTTTTTGTTAAGTTCGTTAATAAATCTTGAGGCAATGTCCCTTGCCTGGTTGTTTGTTGTTTCGAGGAATCCAAGCCCCGGCGATGCGAAATATTCAGAATGCTCCATTGTATATTCAACCAGATCCGACATTTGGACAAATCCGATCTTTCCTGACAGGAAGGCACTGACTGCCACCTCGTTGGCAGCATTCATTATGCATGGCATGTTCCCCCCCTGTTTCAGGGCTTCATATGCCAGAGCCAGGTTACGGAACCTGGAGATATCCGGTTCGAGGAATGTAAGGGTCTGATTGAATTTAAGATCCAGTTTTGGAAGGTCTGACGGATACCTGTCGGGATAGCTGAGGGCATACAGTATGGGAATTCTCATATCGGGCATACCCATCTGGGCTTTTACTGAACCGTCGGCAAAATGAACCATCGAATGGATTATCGACTGTGGATGGATCATTACTTCGATCTGGTCAGGTTTCAGGTCAAAAAGCCATTTTGCTTCAATGACCTCCAGTCCCTTGTTCATCAGAGAAGCCGAATCCACGGTAATTTTGTTGCCCATATCCCAGTTCGGATGCCGGAGTGCTTCATGGGGCTTAACGGTTCTGAGCATCTCAAGTGAATGATTCAGGAATGGCCCGCCAGAAGCTGTAAGTGTAATCTTTTCGATGGGATTTCCCGCCTCACCGGAAAGGCACTGAAAAATGGCAGAATGTTCTGAATCAACCGGGATCAACCGGCTGCCTGAATCCCTGACAAGCTTCCTGATTATTTCACCTGCAACAACCAGGGTTTCCTTGTTGGCAAGCGCAATATTTTTCCCGGCCCTGATGGCGGCCACCGTGGGTTTCAGGCCCGAATACCCAACCATTGCAGCCAGGACCAGGTCAACATTTGACCCTGCCACAACCTGCTCAATAGCTTCATCACCTGCATACACCTTTACGGGAAGGTCTTTAACATGCTCTTTAAGCTGCTGATAATGTGCCTTATTACCTATTACAACTGAATCAGGGACAAATTTTCTGGCCTGCTGGGCAAGCAGTTTTATATTGCTGCCTGCGGTAAGGATCTCTACCTCAAATTCCCCGGGGAACCGGGAAATTACATCCAGGGCCTGTGTACCTATTGATCCTGTCGATCCGAGTAAAGCAATTCTCTTTGACATGCCCTGAGTGTGAAGTTTAAAATATTATGTGCTTCTCCGGATCCAGGGGTTTCCCCTTGTACCATATCTCAAAATGAAGATGAGGCCCGCTGGTGTACATCTCCCCAGAGTCTCCTACTATGGCAATTGCCTCGCCTGTCCTGATAAGATCTCCTGTTTCCTTCAAAAGTGAGGCGTTATGCTTGTACACCGAGACGATATTGTTCGAATGCTGAATCTGGATCACAAATCCCGTTTCCATGGTCCAGCCGGTGAAGATTACCGTCCCGTCAAGCATTGCATTTACAGGCGATTTGGGTCTTGTTACGATATCAGTGCCATAATGTTTAAGTCTCGGATCAAATTTCCCCGAGACAATGCCCCTTACAGGCGGGAAGAAGTGAAGGCCGGCAAGGCTTGTGACGACTTCCGGCAGGACAGGTCCCACGTTAAGACTGTATCTCGATTCCTTTTCCACCTCAGCCCTGAGTGCGGAATCTTCGGGAGATCTTTCAAAACTGATTGACTTGTAATTTCTGGTTGTATCCATAACGGGGAATATCCCGGTTGGCTTCTCACCCGAAATGATGGCATTCAGATTGCCAAAATACTTATCCCTCAGCTCAATTTCCTTTTCAAGCGAATCCAGACGGAGAGCACTGAGAAGGATGTTCCGTCGCATCGTGACATCAGGATATCCCGGAATAAATTCCCTGAGGTTTGTGAATGCAATCAGGCAGGTGGTTGCCCCAATGATAAAAAGCACCAGGAATGTTATCAGGAGAAAAGCATTATAATGTGTAAGCCTTATCCTCCAGATCTCTTCAAAGGTGGTTTCGTTGGTGACGGAAAACCTGTACTTGTCGCGCCAGCTCCTCTGGTTTTTTTTTTCGTTCTTTGGCATATTCAACTAATTGGCAGGCCTGCAAAGATAGTAAATAAAGGTGACTGGCATCAGGTATCAGGCGTAAGGCAATAATGTTCCTTCTGCCCAATGCCTGAAACCTGAAGTCTGAAGCCGTTAAATTACCTTTACAGGTTTATCCTCGCTCTGCCACAGACCATGCTTGGTGCAGACCGACATAGCGGAAAGGTTCATTGAGACTTCCGGGGCAACAATAAAGAAATCCACCTCAAAATGTGATGGCAGGTTTCCATAGACCCCGGCAGTGTACCGTGCTTCTGCGAGAAGAGTCTCCCTGTTCCACAGCTGGATCACGCTTATAAAATGATCATGCTCGTCGGGATGAGGGTACTCATCGCCAAGCTTTACTTTTACCTGGAATTTTTCGCCCCGTTTTACTTCGTCGGGACAAATGACATGAGGCATGTGACGGTCGAGGTAATCACGTTTTACTTCCTTTTCTTCATTCTCAATATCAATAGCTTTGAATACTCTTGGCATAGCTTTCTGATTAATGTGTTTTACAAAAGTAATTCATAATCGCGTTTGTGGTGCAATATGGTACTAAAATATGAAAGTTGGCAGTTGGCAGCCAACTGCCAACTGCCAACTTCTAACTTATTTTGTCCCGATTAATACTGATGCAGCGAACATCACCTTTAACAAATTTATCAATTTCAACGAAAAAACCATCAATAATTTGCCATTTCTCAGATTAATATTAACTTTGCACCCACATTGCGGGGTGGAGCAGTGGTAGCTCGTTGGGCTCATAACCCAAAGGTCGGAGGTTCGAATCCTCCCTCCGCTACAAAGAAAAAGTCCCTTGCTGCGACAGCAGTGAGGGATTTTTGTTTTTGGGCCGAACCGCAAACGCAGTTTGAAGGTGAGGACAAAAAACAAAAAGACCTCAGTCACGACGAAGGAGTGACAAGGGATTTTTTCTTTGGGCTGTTACCCAAAACGGATCATGAAATAATCCTCCCCACTCATGCCTGGAGGAGGTATAAAAACATAAAAAAACACCGGCAGCCGACAGAGGAGGCTGACAGAGATTTTTCTTTGGACTGCTCCCCCCTGAGGATCATGTAAATAATCCTCCCCCTATTATAAGTGCGAGTGTGAGAACGAGAGCGAGGAAAAATATAAGTCTGCTCTGGTTCCCTGTACAGGTTATCGACAAATTAAGATACCCAACCATTTTGTTTGTTTTCTTTCTGGTGAAGCTAATGAATATGTCGTTTTTGTTACTGGGGATATGATTTGATGTTTCTTATTTGTCTGGCATATAGTTTACAGTACCAAAATATTTATCCAGCCAAGCCAATACCTCTTTTATCATGTCAGATCTCGATACATAATGACCTGTATCGTAAAGTACCAGACGTTTGTCTTTTTCAGGAGTACCTAAGAAAGTGAAAAAAGGTTTTATATTATTTTCAAGTTCAAAAAAATTGTCATATTTCCCGTTTAACATAAGTGTCGGTATTTTTATCCTTGTAATGTAGTTAATTACATCTGCTTCGGGAAGTGCTTTAAAGAATCCTCCACAAATTAAAATGTTCACGCTAAGACGTTTCTCCACTGCTGGAATAATTCCTCCTAAATACCCTCCCCAACTGTGTCCGTAGAAACCCAATTTAGTTGAATCTATATCTTTCCTTGTTTGAAGGTAATCGATTGTTTTGCTGAAATCTTTTACCAGTTTTATTAAATATTCAGTATTCTTATGACTATTTAGTGGAGGATTTACGCCATCTTTTCTTTCAAAAGTTCCCTTATAAACCGGATAAATTATGGCACGACCACTTTTCAGAATATAATCAAATAACCATTTAATTTGTATACTGTTTTCATTAAACTTATTTTCTGTTTCAGCATATGAACCAGGGAAAAAAATCAGTGTTTGGTAAGGAGGAGGAGTGTTTTTTGGAAGATACAGGTATGCAGTTATTTTTTCACCACCATAAGCAGCATCGAAAGTAATTTTCTCAACTACCCTTTCATCAGAACTATCATCTCTTTTTTCAATTACTGCATTTAATGGGGTACTGTCATAAAGAAACTGGTTCTTATAAACTTTAAAGATACTTTCTGAAACAGGAGTTTCTTTGGAATAATCGATTCCTCCTTCCAAATTTATCTGCCTATATGCACTTACCGGGATTTTTTCTTTATCTATATATTTAACACATCTGAATCCGTTTTGGGGGGAACGATCAAAAGCAGGAAGCTGATTCCAGGTTGTAAATAAATAAGTAGCATCATCATATCCTGCTCCAGTTATGATCCTGCCAATATTTGTTTCATTCCAGTTCCATTCCCTAACATTCCCTGCCATATCATACGAGCCAAAAGTTGCAATACCAGAATTCTTACCAACAGGGTCAATGTTCTTACCATTGAAGTTACTTAACGGATATATCCTGGCTCCCAAGTAATCTAAAATTGATTTCCAGTAAAATCCTACTCCGGTATCCCAGTGATCTCCAGTTGGCAGTTCTTTCCCTGCAAATTCGGCATATGCTGCTGCTTCATACCAGCTTACCCCTGACACAGGATAATCATCCTGTCCGTCAGGATAATCACCACCTTCCCAGGTTGAAGGTCCGGGCCGTCCGGTTTTATCTGTAAATTCTGCCATTGCTGCTTCCCATGTAAGAGTTTTGCCATTTTTGAGGAATGCATTCTTCCAGTATTCCCTGTTCCTGTATCCCCCTTTATTAACAAATTCCTGGTAGTGTTTATTGGTTACCTCATACTTGTCCAAAAAGAATCCATTTTCCCTATTGAAGGTATTCTTCACCTCATCCCAGTATCCATCTACATATACCATGCCTGCAGGTGTTTTTCCTGTTTCCAGTAGTTTTCTATACAAAGTGTCAATTGATGCTTCTGTAACAGCTAGGATTTTATCATAGCCCTCCTTTTCCAGTCTCACCTGGTAGAATACAAACCAGGGAAACTTCATAGTGTCGATAGGTGTGGTGCCTATTTTCTGCCATTGCCCATTAATATCGGAATACTCCCTTATAAAGACCTCTGCACCGGGAGGATCAGTCAAAATGGTAACTTTTCTTACAATTCGGGAAGACCAGTTTTTAAGATCAGGGTTATTCGGAATATACTTCTCTGCTTTCTGTTCCAGCTTAAAAGCTTCAGAAATATTTAGTTCATTAAAATATTTTTCAATTTCAGGCAGGGCCTTTCCCTTGGCCCATTTAACTTTTGATTGGTGATTAAAGAGGAGAAATGCTGCGACAAAAATTGCGAAAATTATTAAAACCCAAGGAATCAAAAATTTAGGTCTTAGTCTTGATTTTATTAACTTCTTTTCATTCTCAGGTTTAAAGTTATCAGATGATAGTTTCTCGGATATTTTACTCTTTTCTGTTACATCAGGTTTTTCAGGGGAATTTTCCTTTCCCATTTTTTGTCCGGACTGAATATCCTTTTCTTTTACCTTATAAGGTACAGCCGGGGACTTCATACTTTCAATAATCTCCTTGATTGCCAGGGCAACTTTATTTATCTGGTCGCGGTAGAGAATCTGGTTTGGGCCTCTTATGATATCATCATCTTTAGCTCTAAGCTGGCGGTTCACCCCTGTCTCCTTGTAAACGAAATCAATAGGCCTCATTACTCCTCCTACTACCGACTCAAAAAGCTTAGTGTCAGAAACATCAAGATCATGGATCCGTATTGGAAGTACTCTGTTTGCTACATTACCATTTGGAAGCTTCACCTTGAAACCGAACTTATCACCGGAAGCGCTACTAATAAAAGCCTTTAGTTCATTATCCCATGCAAACGACTTTGGGTCACAGTATGTCCGAGAAATAACTGGAATGAATATCAAGCACTTAAGCTTATCCTTCAGGGAAGCGTCCACATCATAAGACTCCAGAAGATAATCACTGGGATTTATATCAAAATAGACACTAACCTCATCCTTAAACATTGAATCAAGCTCACGCTTAAGATTGTCGACAAATTCAGTTACCCAACCGTCATATTTATTGTCCTTCTGGCGGTAGGATATAAAAATGTCGTAATTATATCCTTCAATGATACTTGACATCAGAGCACCATTTGGTTCATTATCAAAGTTAAACTAATATGCGACCAATAGCAAAATATTCTGCCTGTGACAGGAAATCAATATAAAACCTCTTCCAGTTCAGTTAATTCCACTATGTCTCTGATTAAAATAAGATTAGATTTATTTAAACCGCGTTGCAAATAGATGTGGGAAATACGGAAGATCGGGGACTGAAGACCGAAGACAGATTACCGTAAAGATTACATATCAGCGCCGGCGATGACTGCCTTTTTGCTTTCATAAACTGAAGATAAATATCATGGGCATAAACAGGTATGTTTTCCCGGCTTTTTCCCAGTAATTCAACGGCAGCTTCATAATCAAAGCCATTTCATTGATCAAAACCCGGTAAGATATTTGAAATTACAGGTCACCTGGATTCTCCGGATTTTGCAGGCCCGAAATATTTATCAAGCCATCCAAGAGTTTCCTTTACCAGTTCCCTGTATGGGATATAATGGTCAGTTTCATAAACTACCAGTTTCTTATCCCTGGGAAGAGTACCCAAAAGGTCATAAAGCGGTTTTACATTGTATTCAAATGAGAAAAAAGGATCATACCTTCCGCTTAATATAAGAGTCGGGATCTTAACGCGGGTAACAAAATTGATCTGATCCATTTCAGGCATTCTTTTAAATTCCCAGCAAAGACCGCTTATAACCAATACCAATACTCTCAACCTTTCTTCAACAGCCGGAACCATAGATGCCATGGCTCCCCCAAAACTTGATCCTGAAATTGCAAGTTTATTTATGTCAATATCACTGCGGGTCTCGAGATAATCAATAGTCCGGCGAACATCTTTAAAGACATATGAGAAAAGAGAAAATTCTGTATCATATAATCCCGGAATTGTGTCTTTCTCCCGTTCAAATGTTCCAAAATAGACCGGCATTATAAAAGCCCGACCGTCTTTTAAATAATGATTGTCATTAGCAGTTTTGTAGGCAAATTCCCTGCTTGAACCAGAACCAAAACCGTCAGCTCCCGGGATTCCAATTATTGTTTGATATGGAGGATTTGAATTCTTTGGGAGAAAGAGATAAACGATCATTC
>CAZTDW010000072.1:0-17449 GCA_964611835.1 uncultured Rikenellaceae bacterium
TAATTTTACATTGCATCACAAGTCAGGACTGCAGGAGAACTTCCATCGATCTGATGATACTAACAAGGAAAGGAAGAAAAGACACGACAAACAGTATTATTGATCCTCCTGTATCATACAGGATCAGCTCCTTCCTGATACCGGGGTTTTTCAGCCAGATTGCTGAAAACAATATCCTCATTACCAGTTGAGCGGCAAAAAAGATAAAGATGCGGGGGCCATAAAGGTTCCAGTCATATGCTTCTGATATCCTTCCCCTTACCATCAATGAAATGCTGTGCGACAATCCGCATGAAGCGCATTGTTCGCCTGTGATCTTTTCATGGATACAGACTATGGGGTAATTATCTTTTTCGGGTGAAAAAAAGCCTGAATAAAGAAAAACAAGAAGAATAAGTGAGGCAAGAACCAGATTTATGACAAGGTATGGTTCTTCCCTCAGCCGGACGCCTATGCCGGTGATCACTTTATTTCTTCTTTGTTGCCCGTATCGGGATTCAGGGAGTCGCCCTTCTCAAGGTTCTCAAGCTCTTCGATCCGGTCTTTGCTGCCGGTATTTGTATTAATCTCCACTTTCTCGCCGTTGCTTTCCACCTTGATCGAGATGTTTGCATCCTCAAGATCCTTCAAAACATCGTTCTGCACATCCTTTATTATGTTTTCAATATCACCCCCAAAGCCTTTTTTGGCCTTGTCGGCAATCTTGCCGGCAACAAACAGCTGGGAGAATGAGATAATGCAGGCAACAATTCCAATCACCAGTCCGGCTACAAGAACACCCCGTGAGGATCCCCCCACTGGCGTTCGTGAAAGGCCAACAGATGCAAGTACGATCGCAATTATTCCGGGAATAATGGCAATAAGTCCGACGCAGGGTATTACTGCAAGGACAAATGTCACAATTGCTGTTATAAGCGCTGCTACGCCCAGATTCTGCCCGGCCGGCCGGGTTGTCTGGCCTGTAACCTGCGGGGAGTCGCCGGCGCCCTGTCCTGTATTGTTAATCTGATCTTCCATAGCTTCAAAATGTTTTATGCGTTATTG
The DNA here is from genome assembly GCA_964611835.1 of uncultured Rikenellaceae bacterium. Taxonomy (GTDB): domain Bacteria; phylum Bacteroidota; class Bacteroidia; order Bacteroidales; family VadinHA17; genus LD21. The sequence goes on from CAZTDW010000072.1 coordinate 1,045, forward strand.
ATTCCTGGTTATTATATCCAACAGATCCTGTTCTAAAGACGCAATAGGATTTTCAATGATGCGTCCCAGTTCAATTTTATTTTTATAAACGATAAAAGTGGGCACACGCTCGATGCCAAGTTTGTCGTAATCACCCAGGGGTGACACCTTTTCATTGTCGACCCCTATAAATGTCATTTTTTCACCAGGGAACTTCATCAGGTCAATGATTTTCATGAAACGCGGGACTTCCCTTCTGCTGTCGGGGCACCATATTCCAAGCACTGTCACGATCGAAAGGTCATCGTTTTTCACCGATCCGAGTTTTTCAATCACATCCGGAATGGGCTGATACTCCTCATACCCCTTGAGAAACCATTCTGAATAGGGAGGTCTTGTAAGAAGGATGGGATTTAAATAACCGAGCAGCCACACTGACTGATCCGCCCAATTGGTGGAAGATATATCCGGCTGAGGCAGTCCGGCAGGTTCTGCATTTACAATGTTCTTCCTCCCGGATGCACAGCTTCCGCCTGTGATAAGCATGATCAGTAACAGTATAAGTACCAGCGATGGTCTCCCTGTAAAGGTCTTCATCTTTAAAATTATTTATTCCCGGTTCTTCAGCAATTTACAAATTTTCAATCAATATTATGCAGCAGTATTTCCAGTATCTGCCTGGCAGCTTTTGAAACGGAAGTGCCGGGGCCAAAGATCGCTGCAACACCAGCATCATATAGAAATTTGTAGTCCTGGGGAGGGATGATGCCCCCTGCCACAACGAGGATATCTTCCCTTCCAAGGTTTTTTAATTCATTGATGACCTGCGGTATTAATGTTTTATGGCCTGCAGCAAGGCTTGAGATGCCAAGAACATGGACGTCATTCTCAACGGCCTGTTTTGCTGCTTCGGCAGGTGTCTGGAACAATGGTCCTATATCAACATCGAATCCGATATCAGCGTAGCCGGTTGAAACCACCTTGGCTCCGCGGTCATGTCCGTCCTGGCCTATTTTTGCGATCAGTATCCTGGGCTGGCGACCCTCTTTCCCGGCAAATTCCGAAACCAGGGCCCTGGCTTCATTGAATTCCTCATCTGATTTATATTCAGACGAATAGACACCAGAGATAGTTCTTATCACTGCTTTATACCTCCCTGTTATTTTTTCGCATGCAAAAGATATTTCGCCGAGGCTGGCCCTTTTTGAGGCAGCATCGACGGCAAGCGCGAGGAGATTTCCCTCGCCGGTACGCACACATTCGGTTATGGATTCGAGCGACTTCTGGCACTCCTCCTCATTCCTTTCAGCCCTGAGCCTTTCAAGTCTTTTTACCTGGGCCTCGCGTACAGCGCTGTTGTCAACTTCCAGGGTTTCGATAGGCTCCTCTTTTTCAAGCCTGTACTTATTCGTTCCTACAATTGTCTGAATACCGGAGTCAATTCGTGCCTGGGCTCTTGCCGCCGCTTCTTCTATCCTCATCTTCGGAAGACCAGACTCAATAGCCCTGGTCATACCGCCCATGCTTTCAATCTCTTCAATATGTTCCCATGCCGAATGGGCCAGCTCATTCGTCAGGCTTTCCACATAATAAGAACCTGCCCACGGATCAATGGCCCTGCAGATATCTGTCTCCCTCTGCAGATACAATTGTGTATTCCTTGCAATTGCAGCAGAAAAATCAGTAGGAAGGGCAAGGGCTTCATCAAGAGCATTTGTATGAAGGCTCTGGGTATGCCCCAGAGCCGCCGCCATGGCTTCAATGCAGGTCCTTCCCACATTATTGAACGGATCCTGAGCAGTAAGGCTCCATCCTGATGTCTGGCAATGGGTCCTGAGTGCAAGTGATTTGGGGTTCACCGGATCAAATCCCTTCACGATCTTTGCCCAGAGCATCCTGGCAGCCCTCATTTTGGCTATCTCCATGAAATGGTTCATGCCTACGGCCCAGAAAAAAGAAAGCCTTGGCGCGAAATCATCTATATTGAGGCCTGCGTTAATTCCCGCCCTCAGGTATTCAAGTCCGTCGGCCAGGGTATAGGCCAGTTCAATGTCGCATGATGCACCGGCCTCCTGCATATGATATCCCGAAATGCTTATCGAATTGAATTTCGGCATGTTTTCGGATGTGTACCTGAAAATATCGGCAATGATCCTCATTGAAAAATCGGGAGGATAGATATAGGTATTCCTGACCATGAATTCCTTAAGGATATCATTCTGGATCGTTCCGGACAGTTCATCGAGCCGGGCACCCTGTTCAAGGGCGGTGACTATATAAAATGCCATTATGGGAAGCACGGCACCGTTCATTGTCATCGATACCGACATCCTGTTCAGCGGGATCTGATCGAACAGTATCTTCATATCCAGTACCGAGTCGATGGCAACTCCCGCTTTCCCCACATCACCCGCCACTCGTTCATGATCGCTGTCATAGCCCCTGTGAGTGGGCAGGTCGAAGGCTACCGACAATCCTTTCTGCCCGGCAGCAAGATTCCTGAGATAAAAGGCATTCGACTCCCCGGCAGTTGAAAAACCTGCATACTGTCTGATGGTCCAGGGCTGCACGGTGTACATTGCGGAATAAGGGCCTCTCAGGAACGGAGGCAATCCGGCAGCATAGCCGAGATGTTCCATCCCAGCAAGATCATCTTTGGTATAAAAATCCTTCAAAGGGATCCTTTCGGCAGTGATCCAGGATTTCGTTCCTGTCCCTCCCGTCACTCCAGGAGAAGGGGATTCACCCGTGAAGCAGGAATGAAGATCATCATATTTGAATTCAGGTCTCATGTTTCTTTTCAGTTTTCCGGCTTTTAATCAACCTGCATTTTCTCCACTCTTTTCCTTATCGTGCATCAACGAATGGATCATTCCCGAGTTAAATGCTGTCAGGAATCCGCCATTCTCCTCGATCTGAAGGAAAAGCTTCCAGGCATTATCAGCCACAACCGAAGTTATGACCTCGATATAATATGATCCTGCCGAAGGATCAGCAACCTTGTCAAATAGCGCTTCCTCTTTAAGAAGCAGCTGCTGGTTTCTGGCGATCCTTTCAGGGAATTCTCCCGAACTGCCGTTATCACCCTCGAAAGGATGAACGGTAAGGGAGTCGGTGCCGCCTATAACAGCCGACATGGCTTCGGTCTGTGTTCTGATCATATTCATATAGGGATCTCCGGTTTCGGTGGTATGGGCGCAGGTCTCACAATGGATCTCCATCCTGGATGATTTTCCGGTAACTCCGAATTTCCTGCATACTGCAGCCCAGATAAGGCGTGCTGCCCTGAGTCTGGCTATCTCCATAAAATAAGACGGCCCGATGCCAAAACTGAACCTTATTGATTTTGCAACCGCCCCCGGATCAAGGCCTCTTTCGGTCATCCGGTTCATATATTCAACAGCCATTGAGAGAGCAAAAGCCAGCTCGCGGACTGAGCCCGATCCGGAATTTTTAAACCATTTCCCGTTTATGTGGATGCAGCGGTAATTCTCCAGGACGAATGTCTCCCTGATAAGTGAAGCAAGATAATCAAATCCCGAGTCAACTGGTATGCACAGTTTGCCGTTCATTACCAGCCGGATAAGCGGATCGGCCTCCACAGCTCCTTTTATCAGTGAAAGGTTATGGCCGCTTTTCCGCCATATTCCTGATATGGATTTTATGATCTCAACTGCCCTGCCCTCAGGATGGAAGTTTATTTCAGCACATTCAGGATCAATGTCGCTGATAAGTATTTTAAGGTTTTCCTCATTTACAGTATCCGCATCGGTTAATATGAATCCTACCGAATCAACACCTTTCATGAGCATTGAAAGAGCCTTCCTGTTGGCTGCGTGATAATCGCCTGCCATTATATCCTGGCGGATGAGCCATGAATTGCTGTTTCTGCCTGAAATGAAGGTGTCTTCCTGCCCGGAATGATTTGCGATGTAACTCATTGGCGCCGTGACATCTCCCCTGTCTCCGTAATTATAAACCCCTCTGTTACGGCTTAGTGCCGTGGCATCTCCTCTGTCTTTTGAAATCTGAACCCCTCTGTCACGGCTAAACGCCGTGACATCTCTCCGCTCGTTGGTAGTTTGAACCCCTCTGTCCGCCAGCAGGCGGACATCTCCCCTTAAGTATAAGGGGAGAAAAAATCCTACATGTTTCAGGGTTTCAATATCTTCATTACGGTAGAATGGCATCAGGTCGAAGCCTTCGACGGTTTGCCAGACAAGCTTTTCTTTAATGTCGGCACCCTTCAGGTCGGCCCTGAGCTTGTCGATCCATTCCTTTGTGGTTATCGGAGGAAACTGTTCAAATAATCTTTTCTGCTGCACACGGATTCAATTTAGCATTCCTATTTAATGGGAAATATTCTTTTCTTTCAGTTCCTTCCCTGTGGATATTCTGATATTTTTTTCCTATGTATCTCAAAAAAAATCAGATTGGTTTCTGTCCTGTTAATTCCCGCCGAATTCCATAAGGTATGACTTGATAAATGAGTTCAGGTCGCCGTCAAGGACTGCAAGGACGTTTCCCGATTCAAAGCTGGTCCTGTGATCTTTAACCATTTTGTAAGGATGTATGGTATAAGATCTTATCTGCGAACCCCATTCGATCTTCTTTTTACCATCTTCGATCTTTGCCTGTTCTTCCCTCTGTTTTCTTAGCTCGAGTTCATAAAGCTGCGACCTTAGTATCCTCATTGCATTTTCCTTGTTATTAAGCTGGGACCTGGTCTCCTGGTTTTCAATAACAATTCCGGTAGGATGATGCCTCAGCCTGACTGCTGTTTCAACCTTGTTAACATTCTGGCCTCCCTTGCCGCTCGAACGGTAGGTTTCCCAGGTGATGTCTGCAGGGTTGACTTCGATTTCGATGTTATTGTCAACAAGCGGTGATATAAAAACTGAGGCGAAGGTGGTCTGGCGTTTTCCCTGGGCATTGAAAGGGGAAATACGCACAAGCCTGTGGACGCCGTTTTCGCTTTTCAGGTAACCGTATGCTCTCTCGCCGTCTATTTCAAGGGTTACTGATTTGACTCCCACTTCATCGCCGGGCTGAAAATCGAGTTCTTTAACCTTGTAGTTATTCCTTTCGGCCCATCTCAGGTACATTCTCATGAGCATCGAAGCCCAATCGTTGCTTTCCGTGCCTCCGGCTCCCGAGTTGATCTTCAGGATTGCCCCGAGCTGATCCTCCTCTTTCCTGAGCATGTTGCGGACTTCAAGGTCCTCGATCATTTCGAGGCAGGAGCTATACTGGTTGTCGGCGTCCTCCTCTGTAGCTTCTCCCTCCCTGTAGAAATCATATATTACCAGGAGATCCTCAAGGCTTCCGCTGACCTTTTCAAACTGTGTGGTCCAGCTTTTAATCTGTGATATCTCCCTGAGGATGTCTTCTGCTGCCTTTGGATCATTCCAGAACCCCGGCTGCTGTGTGAGCGCCTCTTTTTCAGTTATCTGCTGCTGCTTTCCGTCGATGTCAAAGATACCTCCTCAACGCGTTGCGGCGTTCCGTAAGGTCTTTTATCTGCTCGTTGGTTATCATTGGATTTAAAATTTCCGCAAATTTAGTCTTTATTGGCGTTTCTGCCAAAAGAGATGTTTAAGTAATTACTTAAGATGCTGGGTGCTGGAGTGTCAAGCTACCCTCTTTAGCAATGTTTATATCCGGTTAATAATATGTTCAAATACTGTTGAAATGCTGTTAAAACACAGGCATAATGAGGGTGCTGTTAATATGTTAACAATTGCCCTTTCTGTCATTGTTGATATATTTGATTACTTTTAGGAACCGCAACTTGCATACCATGCTTAAATCTTTTTTGTACCATAACCTTACTGAAGCCGGGTGTGATGAAGCGGGACGCGGCTGCCTTGCAGGTCCCGTTTTTGCCGCTGCCGTTATCCTGCCAAAAAATTTTAAGCATGATGTGCTGAACGATTCAAAAAAACTTACTTCAGTCCAGCGTTTCCGCCTCAGGGATGAGATAACCGGTTCTGCAATCGCCTGGAATGTTGCTTCAGTAAACAATGAGGAGATCGACGTTCTGAACATCATGAGAGCATCGATCAAGGCCATGCACCTGGCAATTGATGGCCTGTCAAAAAAGCCTCAGTTCCTGCTCATCGACGGGAACAGGTTCTTTCCATACAAAGACATTGAACACAAAACCATAATCAGGGGTGACGGCATGTTCTTCTCCATAGCTGCCGCATCGGTGCTGGCAAAGACATTCCGCGACGAATTCATGGAAAAGATCCATAACGAATTCCCGGAATACGGATGGAACAGGAACAAGGGGTATCCAACCACCTATCACAGAGAGGCGATCTTCAGACACGGAATCACCATTTATCACAGGAAATCATTCTGCCTGCTGAATACCCAGCTGAAGATAGAATTCTGATCCTGCCAATCAATAAAACGCTATCTTTGCCATTTATTTTCCAAAATACAATTTAGGTATATGAAACGATTTCTTTCACTGGTGGCAATCCTGGTCATCGGCACGGGACTTAACGCAAGGGCGGATGAAGGCATGTGGCTCCTTCCGCTGATCGAGAAGATGAACATGGGCAGGATGACAGAACTCGGACTTAAACTCTCTTCCGAAGATATTTACAGCCTTAATAAAGCCAGCATAAAGGATGCCATTGTGATATTTGGCGGCGGATGTACGGGTGAGATAGTTTCTCCCCAGGGACTGCTTCTCACCAATCACCATTGCGGTTACAGCCAGATACAGTCTCACAGCTCAGTAGAACATGACTATCTCAGAGATGGATTCTGGGCTATGACAAAGGAAGAAGAACTTCCGAATCCCAACCTTTCGGTCACCTTCCTGGTCAGGATCGAAGATGTTACCGGCCAGGTTCTCGCAGGAGTGAAACCGGAAATGAGCGAAAAGGAAAGGAACGCTGCTGTCAGCGCCGCCCGTTCGGAGATTGAACAGAAAGCCATGGAAGGCAATGATTACAGGGCAACGGTTTCTTCCTTTTATGGTGGCAATTATTTTTATCTGCTGGTTTATGAAAGTTACACCGACGTCAGATTTGTGGGCGCTCCTCCCTCATCCATAGGAAAATTCGGATTTGACACCGATAACTGGGAATGGCCCCGCCATACGGGTGATTTCAGTGTTTTCAGGGTGTACTCCGGACCCGACGGACGCCCTGCGCCTTATTCAAAGGAGAATATCCCCCTGAAACCAAAACACTGGCTGCCTGTTTCTTTAAAGGACCTGAACCCCGGCGATTTTGCCATGATCCTTGGCTATCCGGGCAGGACACAGAGATATGCAACTTCATACGAAGTAGATGAACTGCTTGAAATTACCCATCCCAACAGGATAAAGATCCGCGGACTAAGACAAGAGCTTATGATGTCTGATATGCAGAATGACCAGAAAGTGAATATCCAGTATGCAGCAAAATACTCCGGATCGTCAAATTACTGGAAATATTCCATAGGACAGAAGGCAGGGCTGGAGAGGTTGAATGTAAAGGGAAAGAAGCAGGAGATTGAAAATCAGCTCAACAGCTGGATTGCTTCTGATGCCGGCAGAAAGGCCACGTACGGATCTGCACTTGACCTTATAAGTAATGCAATGAAAGGAAGGGCTGAATATGCAAATGCGCAGCAATATTTAAATGAATGTTTCTACCAGGGAACCGAACTGTTATACTTCAGCACGGCATTTTCAATTCTTGCATCGGCGCTTGAAGCGGAAGATAAGGAGGTAACAGAATCTTATATCTCCAGGATAAAAACCCTTACTGAATCTTTCTACAAAAACTACAATCCTCAGACTGACAGGAAGGTGACAAAAGCAATGATAGATCTTTACAGAAAAGATGTTCCCGTAAAATTCCATCCTGACTTTTTCAGCACTATAATCGATAAGAAGTATAAAGGCGACACGGAAAGGTTTGTTACAGAAATATTTTCAAAGTCAATATTTTCAGATGAAAGAAGGTTAAAGACATTTCTTGACAATCCTTCACTTAAGGCTCTCGAAAATGATCCGTTATACCTTATGTCAGCCTCTGTCAGCAAACTCAGCTCGGAAATTTCAAGGAGACTCAGCAGGTATGATGATGACCTTTCCACCGGCAGGAGGCTATGGATCGCAGCTCTGATGGAAATGATGCCTGAAAGGACCCTGTATCCCGACGCCAATTCAACGATGCGTCTCTCCTACGGAACTATAAGTGATTATGATCCTAAAGATGCAGTGACATACAGGCATTTTACAACCCTCACGGGAGTTATGGAGAAGTATAAACCCGGCGACTATGAATTCGATGTTCCGAAGAGGCTTATTGATCTTTATAACAATAAAGAATACGGGAGATATGGTTCGCCGAAAGGGTACATGCCCGTTTGCTTTCTTACCACCAACGACATTACGGGAGGCAACTCAGGTAGTCCGGTGCTCAACGCTCACGGGGAGCTCATCGGGCTGGCATTCGACGGCAACTGGGAAGCTATGAGCGGTGATGTGGCCTATGAACCGGAACTTCAGAGAACTATTGCGGTGGATATCAGATATGTACTCTGGGTGATTGACATCTATTCAGGTGCCGGCCACCTGGTTGATGAGATGACTCTGGTACGGTAGAGGAAGAGGCCTTCTACGCCGGGAGAGATATCCGGAGAAAGGTTGAAGTTTTATAAATAACTTTGCACAAAAATTTGAATCATGAATTTCAGTCTGATGGAGATCCTTGCCGCCTTCATGGTATTGTTCGCTATAATTGACATACCGGGATCCATTCCAATCATTGTTGATATAAAAACAAAATCGGGAGACGTTCATCCCATGAAAGTCACAATTGTTTCGTTCCTGATATTCCTTGCATTCCTTTTTATAGGAAGTCCTTTGCTCGGGATATTCGGGGTTGATGTTTCATCGTTTGCCATAGCCGGTTCCTTCATAATTTTCCTTATTGCAATGGAAATGATCCTGGGAGTTGAACTTTTCAAGCAGGATGCCCATGGCAGCGGGGCCGTATTCCCTATAGCATTCCCCCTTATTGCCGGGGCAGGCTCGATAACCACCGTCCTTTCGCTGAAGGCGGAGTATGAAACTGTCAACATCTTCGTTGCACTGGTCCTGAATATGGTTATCATTTATCTTGTTCTTCGGCTAACTTCAAGGTTTGAAAGGATACTCGGCAAAGGAGGGCTTCAGATACTGAAAAAGGTTTTCGGGGTGATCCTTCTTTCAATTGCCATCAAGCTGTTTCTTACCAATACCGGTATAATTATCGGCAATGCCAGGTGAGATAACGATATACACCGACGGCGCTGCGAGCGGGAATCCGGGTCCGGGAGGATTCGGGGTTGTCCTCATCTCGGGAAAACACCGCCTTGAAAAATCGGAAGGGTTCAGGCTTACAACCAACAACCGGATGGAACTCCTGGCAGTCATTACAGGGCTTGAAGCCCTTAAGATCCCGGGCAGCAAGGTGGTGGTCTATACCGATTCGAGGTATGTTGCCGATTCTGTTGAAAAAGGATGGGTCTTCCAGTGGGAAGGGAAAGGATTCAGAAAGAAAAAAAATCCTGATCTGTGGATCAGGTTCCTGAAGGCCTACCGGAAACATAACGTAAGATTTGTATGGATAAAGGGACATGCCAGCAATCCGGAAAATGAGCTCTGTGACCGCCTGGCGGTCGGGGCATCGAAGAGTACGGAACTCAGCGAAGACCATGGCTACATACAGCAGTTACAGGATGAAGAACTATTCAATACAGAATAATAATGAGGGGACAAAAAGAACTTTATGAGCTTCTCGGCAGGCTTTCAATAAGCTTTGAATACCATGAGCATCCTCCGCTTGCTACAATAGAGGATGCAAAGATCCACTGGAAAGACTACAATTCCGGGAGGTGCAAGAATATCTTTTTCAGGAACCATAAGGGCAACAGGCACTATCTTGTAATCCTCGAGCACCTCAGGCAGCTTGATATCCATGATCTTGAGAAAAGGCTGAAGCAGGGTAAGCTCTCATTTGCTTCAGACCAGAGGTTGATGAAATACCTGGGTGTTGAGCCAGGCTCGGTATCTCCGTTCGGGCTTATAAACGATGCTGAAAAACATGTCCATCTTTTCATTGACCAGAAGCTGGAAGAGTTTGACAGGCTGGCATTTCATCCCAATGTAAATACCGCATCGATAGTCATTTCAAAAACTGATTTTCTGAAATTCCTGGATCATACAGGCAACACGTATGAGTTTATAAAACTCTATGATTGAAAAAAAATCTGCGGATATCTGCGAAATCTGCGAGAATTTTTTTTTTGTTTTCCGCTGATCCCGCTGATTTTCGCAGACAGAGGCTGTGTTAAAAGTGTTTTTAATTACTTTTTGTCCTTAGCGACCTTTGTGCCTGCCTTTGTGTTACTTTGTTTTTCAATGATTTATATTTAACCACCAATGCACTCAAAGGGTAGCACAAAGGTATCCGAAGGACTTCTGATACAGCTTCTTATTTCCTGTCTGGTTTGCCGTAGATATGTTGTCTGGTCTCTTCCGCCGGTTCATATTTACTCATGCATGCCCAGAGGATCCCGCGTTTCTGGATCTCAAGCGCCTGGGGTACTGAAAAATCAGCAGCGACATGCCCAAGTGATGAGTAGAACACCCTTCCTTTCCCATAGTATTTTTTCCATGCGACAGGAATCACATTGCCCCCTATCCAGGCTGCATGCTTGTCGGAGAACGTGGTTGTTGCAAGTACTTTCACATTGGGATCCACATGCATGTAGTATTGTTCTGAATGCATGTCAAAATCAGACAATCCGGCAGTTACCGGATCCCTGTGATCTGTAATGTTCACCCTGTAGTCGATTACACCTCCGGGATGAGCAACCCATTGTCCGCCGACCATGAACTGGTATTCAGTATTGTTTCTGAAAGAATCTCCAAGCCCACCGTGCCACCCTGCCAGACCGGTTCCGGCAGATACGGCTTCAAGCAGTGCTTTTTCCTGTTCCCCCTCAATCTGCCCCATGGTCCAGGTCTGGATAATGAGATCTGTATTTTTCAGATCAGTTTTAACGTATGACTCCAGGGTATCGGACACAGTTACAATCGCCCCTTCCGATTTAAGCCATGGCACAAACACATCGCGGCATTTATCGGGTTCATGGCCCATCCATCCGCCCCAGACAAAAAGGACTTTCTTGCCTGCCAGGGGAGAGGCTCCGGTCAGAGGAACGGTCCGGCCAGATGATGATTTTGCAATCAATGCAGCTGAAGCGGCTGCCGCGCTTTTTAACAGGAATGACCTTCTGGATAACATGGTATTGAGATTTTAGCCTAAGATATAAAAATTTAAAACCCGGTCTGCCGATACAGGTTATAAATACCTCGGGAATGATGAAATTTTACGAAGGACATGGCTTACTATTGTCTGCATTACGGATACCAAATTAAGAAGCTGTGTCAAAAGTCCTTTTTATTGCTTGTCTAACCTTGGCGGTCTTTGTGCTTGCCTTTGTGATACTTTGTGGTTCAGTGATTTATGTTTAACCACAAAGGTGCTCAAAGGTCCCGATAGCTCCCGATAACTATCGGGACGGGAGCACAAAGGTACCCAAAGGACTTTTGATACAACCTCAGGAGGAGCCAGACTGCAGGAAAGGATAGGGATAGGGTTAAGGTGAGTAAGACAACTTAAAAAATGGCTCATTATTTGGCAAAGCCTTTATCGGTCGAAAATCGACTCTGGAGACCCGTAGCCAAAGCTGCAAGCGAAACCGGATCAACCACCAAAAATTTTATACTACGCGAAAGCGCCGATAAAATGGAGATTTGAGTGAATTATTCGCAAACCTGAAATGCTTAGAATGATTCCAAATAACTCTTTTTTTGCATCATTTTTAGTTTCTGAACGTCATTAAGCCGAAAGTAATCCGATTTACTAACTTCCCATGAGAAGAATGCCATGAAGAGAATTCATATATATTTTCTATGCTTGATTTTAATCTTCCCGGGTGTAAATGGACAGACATCCGGGAAGAAACAATACAGGGCTGAAAGACTTGCGGCCATCCCCGTCATTGACGGGATCCTCGATGATGAAGCCTGGAAAAATACCGGAACATGGGTTGATGATTTTACCCAGCATGAGCCCTACAACGGGGGCAAGGCATCACAAAGAACCGAGTTTAAGATCCTTTACGATGACGACAACATCTATGCTGCTTTTAAAGCTTTCGATACAAGCCCCGACAGCATAGTCAGCCGTCTTACCAGGCGCGACAAGGTCGATGGGGACCTCGTTGGTGTCATTTTTGACAGCTTCCATGACCTCCGGACAGGATTCCTTTTCGGGATAAGCTCAGGAGGGGTCAAATACGACCAGATGTTCACTAATGACGGTCAGAATGAGGATTCATCGTGGGATCCGAACTGGTGGGCCAAAACTTCAATTAACGATGAAGGGTGGGTTGCCGAAATGAAGATCCCTTTCAGCCAGCTCAGATTCAAAAAGAACTCCGGCGATACCTGGGGCCTGGAAGTGGCCAGGATTCTGTTCAGGAGAAACGAGACCAGCTTCTGGCAGCATATCCCCAAAGATGCGCCGGGACTCATTCACCTTTTCGGTGAAGTGACAGGATTTGAACAGATAAAACCGAGAAAGATCTTCGACATCACTCCTTACGGGGTTGCAAAGGCGGAAACGTACAAGACGGATCCGTCGAATCCTTTTCTGCAGAAGGGCAACAGGTATGGCCTCAACGGAGGGATAGATGCGAAAATAGGGATCACAAACAACATGACTATGGACCTCACCATCAATCCCGATTTTGGACAGGTTGAGGCTGATCCCTCTGAAGTGAACCTTTCGGCCTATGAAACATTCTTCAAGGAAAAGAGACCTTTTTTCATTGAAGGCAACAATATCACCAATTTCAACCTGGGTGTTGGCGACGGTGATGTTGGAAATGATAACCTGTTCTATTCGAGGCGAATAGGCCGGAGACCCCATGGGGATCCTGATCTGGATGACGGCATGTATGCCGATGTACCCAGATTCACGACCATACTGGGTGCAGCCAAGCTAACCGGCAAAACCAGCGACGGACTCTCAGTCGGTTTCATTGAAGCAGTAACTGCAGAGGAAAGGGCAGAAATTGACAACGGAGGCAGCAGATCGTTCGAGATGGTAGAGCCTCTCACAAACTACCTTGTAGGTCGTGTTCAGAAGGATATTAATGAAGGGAAAACCCTAATCGGGGGCATTATCACCGGTACAAACAGAAACCTTGATGATAACCTGGCAGAATTTATGCATAAATCAGCCTATACAGGAGGATTGGACTTTACACAATACTTCAGGGATAAAAGCTGGATGCTGGGTGTAAGCACAGCTTTCAGCCAGGTAAAGGGGACAGAGGAAGCTATTGAAAACACTCAAAAATCATCAGCGCGCTACTTTCAGAGGCCTGATAAAGATTATGCAACGCTTGATCCCTCCAGGAAATCCCTTACAGGAACAGGGGGACGGGTTCAATTGATGAAGCTTAACGGACATCTCAACTTCATGGGAGTAATGACCTGGAAATCGCCGGGCTTTGAAATAAACGACCTCGGTTACAGCCAGAATTCGGATCAGATCCTTGCCGTTCTCTGGGCCGGGTACAATGAATGGGAGCCCAAAGGAATCTACAGGAGATACAATGTGAATGCAGATGTATATTCATTCTGGGATTTCGGCGGAACCAATGCCGGAAAGGGATTCGAGACAAATGCCAGCATGACATTAAAAAATCACTGGAACTTCTGGACCGGCGGAAATATAGGGACAAGTTCGCTTGATGCAGGAATCCTCAGGGGCGGGCCAATTATGAAGCTTCCCGGAAGGTTTCAGTGGCGAGTGGGGTTCTCATCCGACAGCCGTAAAAAAGCAGGACTTGAGTTTTTCACGAACTATAACAGGGGCTTTGAAAGATATAATAAAAGCTCATATACCAGCATGGAATTGTCGTACAAACCAACCAATTATCTGTCCTTTTTTATCGGACCGGCATATAATAAATCCTTCAGCGAACTTCAATATATTACCACCCTGCAGTATAACAACAATGACAGATACATTTTTGCCAGCATCGAAAGGGAAACCATCAGCGCATCGCTCAGGATCAATTTCAACCTTAATCCCGAACTTACCCTTCAGTACTGGGGTCAGCCTTTTATCGCAACAGGAAGGTACTATGAGCATAAATACATCACAGATCCCGTTGCTGATAAATACAATGACCGTTTCAGTGCTTTCACAACCGGTCAGGTCATTCCGGGGATCGACTATTTCGATATTGATGAGGATCTTGATGGCACCGTCGACTATAGTTTTGACAGGACCGATTTCAATGTTCAGGAATTTCTTTCCAACCTGGTGCTGAGATGGGAATTCTCGCCCGGGTCCACTGTATATTTTGTCTGGAGCCAGACAAGAAGCGGATTCAATGATTCAGGAAGGATGGATTATTTTAATGATCTGGGTGATCTGTTTGACAACAATATTGACGATCTGAACAATGTATTTCTTGTCAAATTCAGCTACCGCTTCGGCTTAAAATAAAATATCCCTGATTTATTCTTCAAGAACCAAACGGTGGCATTTTCAGATATCAGGTCAGGACAGAATTTCTAATTCTATTCCAAGCTTATTTAGGGCATAACCTGATTCCTTAAGATAATCTCCGTAAGCGGTTATCCAGTGGAATCCGGGCATTTCTTCCGCAACCTTCCTGCTGTCGCAATTAAAGCTTACATCGATCTGCGAGCGGCATATATCGAGGAAAGGATTATCAACTATCTTTCCAAGCAATCCGACATTCCGTTCAAATTTAAAATCCGGCATAATATTGGTAACAGTCTGTCCAAGAAGCATCTCCACTTTTGGGGCCGCGCCGTAGTCGGATTCAAAATGGGTAAGTAGCCGTGCAGGTTCAAGCCGGTTACCGTCCATACGCCGTGGAGCGGTACAATGGGCCAGTGTTATAAGACCGTCATGAGGATAGGTCGGATCATTAAGAAAAGACGGTTTCCCTGAAATATTGGCAAGAAGAATTCCTGCAGGAACAACAACAAAATCGGATTCACAAAATGCCAGGTAGCCTGCATCGTTGAGCAGGCTCAGCGTAAGGCAGGCTGTTGTCTCCGATAAAGGCATGATTGTGCCCATGCATTCATTTATTGTTATGGCTCTTGTACCTGCCTTCTCCATTATCCTTATCAAGACATCCTCAAGAACAAAACAGTTTTCAACATATTGCTTTTTCGTTTCGAGTCTGATCCCACTATCACCAAGGTACTTCTCTGCCCTGTCCTTAGCTTTTGCAGTTACCGATCTGTCAGCTTTTGCCGACTTGATGAGCTGGCCCAGTTCATCGTATGAAACAGTCCGGATATCCATCCTGAATTTCTCACGGACAAGATCGGGGACAATTCCTTCAGGCTGAGCCCAGGCACCGGGGCCTCCTATTGCAACGATCCTTGAATCAAGGGTATTCTTTAGACCGCAAAGTGCCCTTAGTCTCCATAATATTTCATCCTGACTGTCGATTACCACATCATTTTCATTGATCCCCTTCACAGCCAGCTTATCCGTATGCTGCCTCAGGAAACGAGGACTGATAATTTCGTACCAGAGATAGACGGGACCTGACCTGTGTCTGCAAAAGAAAATAATATCCTTCCCTTTTTTGTTAAGCTGATCAAATATATCCATCCCGGCACCTGCGGCATATACAAGAAACATGTCAGCTCCATCAAGATCTGCGACGGAATTCAGATCCGAAGCCTTTCGGATCCCTGTTACCGGCAAAATATCCAGAGGAAAATCGGCCCTGGAACGGATTAAACTCAGTTCATCCTGTATCTTCTTTTTTTCTGCGATAACATCTGCTTCTGTCTGAATACCTCCCCATGCACGCCAGCTTGTCTGCTGCCTGGGTTCGGGCAATTCATAGGTTAAAACCGGTTTTACAACAAGAGGATTTTTTTTTGAAGCTACTGTTTCCCCCTGAGGCGCCGAAGTTAAAGAAGCCCAGGTAACCGGTGGTATCACAGCGGCACCTATTGCCGTGGTACCTGCAACCTGAACGAATTTCCTCCTGGTGATCTCATTAGAGGAAAAGCCTGAATGTGAGCCGCAGCAATGGCACATCCCATGAGAAACTTTTGCTGAAGTAAATTCCTTTGAATTATCCATATTGACCTCCCTTTACTGTTAGTGTGAACTAATGCTTTTTGCTTATCCCTTTGGGTCAAGTATAAATTGACTTGTGGCATTAATGGATAAAAATATCAATTTTTGTTATCTATACCCCCTTCCCAACCTTCCCCCACGGGGGAAGGAGCAAGGCTTTTCCCCCCTGGGGGAAACGGGAAAGGGGGTCAATTATAATAATAGGA
>CAZTDW010000073.1:0-17380 GCA_964611835.1 uncultured Rikenellaceae bacterium
TGTAGATATGTAATTGCCTTTTCATAATCGAGCTCGCATACAGGAAAGGCATTTGCTGCCAGTTCAATTGAAAGTGCCAGCTCGTGAGAAGGAAGGTAGTCACTTCCCTTCACGGTGCAGATCTTTGTCCCGGGACTCACTATCCGGAGAAATTTTTCAAGAAAACCAAAATCTGACAGTTCACAGGGTATCTTAAAAATCTGGTTCCCGGTTTTTATAAAATTATTGTTATTGACATATATCATCTTGTTTATTGATATATATTCTTTTTTTGATAGATATATATCATGCTTCTTATTGCTACATATCAATTTTTTGGCTGATCTTCCTCTCTTCCTCAAAACCGCGACAAACAATCCCTCTCCTTTTACCCTGCCCGGGTAGAAACCATATCCATAAACACCATTATGTTCAATCTCAGTCACAGCATTATAATCTGATATGTCGATCCTGACGGATTCTGCTTCCTTTTTCTCCGTCAGCCATTTAATATTATGCTCGTTTTCTGCCGGATTAAATGTGCAGGTACTGTAGATAAGAACACCTCCCTCCTTCAGTGAGGGCCATGCATCCATAAGGATCCTTTTCTGCCGCTCGGAGCAGAGCAATGCATTCTCTTCCGACCATTCCCTGATGGCGACGGGATCCCTGAACATGCCTTCTCCCGAGCAGGGTGCATCGATCAGCATCAGGTCAAAGAAGCCTTCGAGATTGCCGAAAGCTGAGGGATCGCTTTGCGTTACAATGGTGTTTGAGGTTCCCCACTTAGCAATGTTTTCAGCCAGGATAAATGCCCTTGACCTGATCACCTCGTTTGCGACCACAAAGCCCTCCGGCAGTGCCAGTGCAGACAAGTGTGTGCTTTTACCACCCGGAGCTCCGCACAGGTCGAGTATTTTAAGTTTTTCTCCTTTCATGTACAGGCTTCTGAAGACATGTTCGATGAACATTCCAGAGGCTTCCTGCGGATAGTAACATCCTGCATGATAAAGAGGATCGAAGGTGTATGATGGTCTTTCCCCGAGGTAGAAGCCATTCCGGCACCATGGCACCTGTTCAGATCCTGCAGGTTTCCTGTGCCATTTCACATCATTTAATCTGATACTGGCCGGAGATTGTTTCAGCAGAGCATCCTCCAGACCTGCTGCATCAATGTATGTCTGATCCCTGAGCCTTTGTATGAATTTCGCAGGCAGACTCATTGACTGTCATTTTCATTTGAATCCTGAACGATCCCATAGCTCTTAGAGTATTTTCTCCACAGGAAGAAAACAGGGATCCCCAGCAGGACTATGATAAGTCCCGGGAAAGTGTATTTAGGTTTATAGATCAGCAGTATGATCATTATGAAAGTGGTAGTCAGAATGTACAAGGCCGGGATTATGGGATATCCGAAGGTTTTATACGGCCGTGGCAGTTCGGGTCTTTTCACCCTCAGTACAAATATTGCAAGTATTGTAAGTGCGAAAAACAGCAGCACGGCGAATATCACATAATCCAACAGGTCGCTGTATGTTCCCGTAAGGCAAAGCAGGACCGACCAGATCCCCTGGACTGCAATGGCAAATCCGGGCACTCCTTTTTTGTTGATCTCGCCCACTTTTCTGAAAAACAGTCCGTCGCGGGCCATTGCGTAATAGACCCTCGGCCCAGCAAGTATTAGTCCATGGTCACATCCGAATGTGCTTATCATTATGAAAACAGCCATTATTAATGCTGCATAGTCTCCAAAAACAACGCTCATTGCTGAAGTAGCAACTCTGTCGTCGGTGGCAAACTGAATGCCACGGCTAAGCATGTCGGCTCCGTCGGGAGAACCCGAGAGTGGAAGTATCATGATGTAGACCAGGTTTGTAAGCAGATAGATCACCGACACAAGCGCGGTTCCGAGCACAAGGCTAAGGGGCACATTTCGCTTTGGGTTAATGACTTCTCCTGAAATAAAGGTAACATCATACCATGCATCTGATGCAAAAAGTGATCCCACCAAAGCTGTTGCGATTGCAGCAATAAGGGCGAATCCCGCAAGTGGCACAATCTGGTTTCCCGGGCCAACCTGGCCGGCCTGCCAGAATACCTCCCTGTTTATTTCGAATGAGCTGATTCCCCTGGTAGCAAAAAATCCGACAAGGATAAACCCGAAAAGGGCAATGACTTTTGTTGAGGAAAAGAAGTTCTGTACTGTTTTACCGGTCACAATACCGCGCGTATTAAGCCAAGTCAGGAAGGCTATCATGGCTATTGCAACGACCATGGTGCTGGTAAGCTTAACCGGGCCCGCATGGGCAAGCACGTTGCCATCGGATATCCAGGGGAAGAGAACTCCGGAGTATTTGGCGAAGGCCACCGCCACTGCCGCGATGGATCCGCACTGGATAACGAGGAAGGTTGTCCACCCGAAAAGAAAACCCACAAGCGGATCGTAGGCTTCCTTAAGATAGACATATTGTCCTCCTACATGCGGCATCATTGAGGCTAGTTCACCATAGCTTATCGCTGCAATGATTGTAAGCAGGCCCGTGATAAGCCAGACTACCATCAGGTAGCCGGGAGATCCGACCGTTCTGGCAATATCGGCACTTACAATGAATATGCCGGATCCTATCATTGCGCCGGCCACAATCGATACTCCGTCAAAAAGGGTGACCCTTTTCTTCAGGAGGTGATTTTCATTCTGCATAAATTCAGATCCTGTGTAAATTATTTAATTGATCCTGTGTTTAATTATAAGTTGCTACCAGAACTTTAGCCTCACTCCCTCTTAGAGGCTGAATTAAAAGTCCTTTGTGTACCATTGTGTTACCTTTGGCTCCTTTGTGGTTAAACATAAAAGGCTAAACCACAAAGGATAACTAAGGCTGGCACAAAGAGCACGAAGGTAAACACCATTCTAATTTCTTTTGATACAGCCTTAAGCCAAAGGGATGAGGTCTCAGTTATCAAACCGCACTTCCTTTCCCGTCAGTCTTATTCTTCCTGTCACCACACCGGTGCATTGAGGATCGAGGTATCCGCTGAATCCTGGCTGTTTACCTCCGACGGATATTGTGAAATAGCCGGGCTCGATAACCCTCCTGTCCCTGTTATTTATAATAGAGAACTGCCGTGGTTCCAGCAAGAATTCAACGATCCGGCTTTCTCCCTTTTTAAGGAAAATCCTTTCAAAGCCTTCAAGCTGCCGCACCGGGCGCAGAGTGGTTGCCTTGACATCGGTAAGGTACAACTGGACAACCTCTTCACCATCCCTTTCCCCGGTGTTTGTGACTTTTACACTCACTTTGACCTTTTCCCCTGCATCAATCCTTTGTGGAAGGACGAGGCCGGAATAGCTGAAGGTAGTGTAGCTCAGTCCGTATCCGAATGGATAGAGGGGCTCGCCGGTGAAGAACCTGTAGGTTTTCCCGTCCATGTCGTAATTTTCGAATGCCGGTATCTGATCTATTGATTTATAGTATGTTACTGGCAGGCGGCCTGCAGGATTATAGTCGCCAAAGAGAACATCCGCAACAGCATTCCCCCCTTCCTGCCCCGGGTATCCGGCAAGCAATACGGCTGCAGCTTTCTCCTGTGCGTTGTTCACTGAAAGTGCTCCCCCGTTCATTAAAACTACGACAACAGGTTTTCCGGTGGCAGCTATTGCATCAAGAAGTTTCTCCTGGATTGCCGGCAGATTAAGGTTTGTACGGTCACCTCCCAGGAATCCTTCAATCTTAATGCTCATCTCTTCACCTTCAAGCCTCTGTGACAATCCTAGTACGAGAACCACTGCATCCGCTTCCTCTGCAGCTTTTACGGCTTCTGCCATAATGTTGGTCCGGGGACGCGCCCAAAGGAGCTTAATATCAGCATCGCCTGCATAATTTCTGTAGTATACTTCTACCTTATACTTCTTTCCTGCTTCCAGGTCAGTCCTGTACTCTTTATGAAAAGCATGATGCTCATTTTTCTCCGAGATTATTTTTTCTCCGTCAAGGAAGACCTCATAGGCTGATGATCCCCAGCTTCCCAGGCTGTATGTTCCGGTCTCCGGAGGGATCAGGTATGTTACCCATTTTACACCAAAATCATCATCGGGCAGATCGGTTGAAGGGGAGAAATGTTCCCAGTAAAAGTCGATCCTGTCGTCGGTTCTGGTAAAGACCGGCTCTCCCTTCATATCCCAGTTATTATAGTAATATCCGGTTGCTCCCTGGATCCCTTCAGTTGTCTGCAGGTACCTGGATGGAATTATCTCCAGGTTATGAACCCCCTCTGCCAGATCACTTCCTTCGGCGTAAATGACTTTTGTAGCCGGTGTTACCTTGTTGCAGATACCTTCAAGGACATTTACGGGATCTTTGGCAATACCATTGTAGTTTCCGATCAGTGACTCGAAATTAGCTGCATTCGGGCCGATCACCGCGAGTGTCTTTATTTCCCTGTCGAGAGGCAGGATATTATCTGAATTTTTAAGAAGGACAATCGACTTTTGTGCTGCAATCCTTGCAAGGGTGTTGTTGTAATCTGAACAATTGGCAAAGAATGGGATCTGTGAGTATTGCACTTTTTCATCGGGATCGAACATGCCAAGCTTGAATCTGGCTGTAAATACCCTTCTGGCGGCACGGTTTATGTCTTCTTCGGTCAGCAGTCCCCGGTCGATCGCTTCCACAAGGTGCTTGTAGTCGACACCGCATTCAAGGTCAGTACCAGCCTTGACTGCCTGAGCAGCAGCTTCTGTGGCGTCTTTTGCATATTTGCTGAACATGTAGAAATCGGATATTGCCCAGCAGTCGGACACGATATAACCCTTGAATCCCCATTCATTGCGCAGTATTCCGTACAGCTCCGGATTTGCGCAGCATGGATGGTCCCTGAACAGGTTATATGCTCCCATTATGGAATAAACGCCGGCATCAACCACCAGAGTCCTGAAAGCCGGGAGGTAGGTCTCCCTGAGGTCAACTTCGCTGACTTTGGCATTGAATGAATGCCGTAGAGGTTCGGGGCCGCTGTGTACGGCATAGTGTTTTGCGGTAGCAACGGTTTTAAGGTACATGGGGTCATCTCCCTGCATGCCTTTGACAAACTGGTATCCCATCCTTCCTGTCAGGAAAGGATCCTCGCCATAGGTCTCATGGCCTCTTCCCCATCTCGGGTCGCGGAAGATATTGATGTTCGGCGACCAGAATGTAAGGCCCTGGTAAATGCCGGTCTTTCCCCTTCGCTGGAATTCATGGTATTTAGCCCTTGCCTCATCGGAGATGGCACAGGCAACATTGTACATAAGTCCTTCATCCCATGAGTTGGCTATTGTGATCGACTGGGGAAAGACTGTTGCGAAGCCCGACCTGGCAACACCATGGAGAGCTTCATTCCACCAGTTATAGGAAGGTATTCCCAGCCGGGGGATTGCCGGAGCAGTGTACAGGAGCTGGTCGGCTTTCTCCTGCAGGGTCATCCTTGAGACCAGGTCATTAATCCTCTCCTCCAGAGGAAGCGAAGCATTGCGGAAAGGAAATTCCTGAGCCCGTGCAGGCATCAGACAAACAACTGAAAATAAAACAATTAAACCAATAAATCTCTTTTTCATCTTTAAATTCTTATAGTTGTTCTTGCGATATTCATCAATCTGTTACCTTTTAGTATCCATTTACTTTGTGAACCCCATTCTCGCGTCCGTTTAGCTAACGGGAGCTGTCGGGAATCATCTGAGAGCGTATACCCGGAAAGATCCTGCCAACCTTGCTGTTCTCCGAGATATTCCATAGGTTGAGCCCAAGCTCTCTCATTGCCAGGACAGAGGTTATCCAGGCCTGTGTCCATCCGACCTCAATCGACCAGGCGCCCCAGCCTGAGTCTGCATTGGATCCCATATATTCCCAGTTCTTAAAATCAAAAGCCCGGAACCATCCGCCGTCAAGTGATGTGTGTTTATCGCTGGTGATCTGTATCCGTATCAGGAACCCGGCGAGGCAGTCTGACATCCGCTTTAATTGTTCATCGCCTGTGGCAGCGTATGCCTCATGCAACCCCAGGAATGTAAAGTTGCATGTGTACAGCAGGTCTGCCACGGCGTCGCCGTTCTGCTGGATCAAAGGTGCCTCATCGGTACCGTATGCTGCGTTTGACTTTGAAGGTACATAGTCGCCGCGATCCAATGCACCCAGTTCTTCCATGATCGCTCCTGACTCATCCTGCGATTTTTCAATATCACCTGCGATCTGGCTGAGCCATCTGCGATATTCAGGCCGGTCATCAATCCGTATCAGCCAGGCCAGGGGAAGAAGCATTCGTCCCCGTTCCTGCTGGATCCCGTTAGTCCATCGCCACCCGTCGGGATAGGCTTCCATCATCATGGTAATTCCCTTTTTTGTCTTTTCAAGAAGAGGTTCCCATCCCGTCTTGTCATAAAGCCACAGGTATGATGCCCATGTCCATGCTTCATAATGCGGCTGGAGAAGCACTGTTTCCCTGTTCCGGTAACTGATCCATCCATCTCTCATGAGATCGGGATTCTCGATCCTGCGCCCACGGAATCCGTTTCTGCCGGTTGTCCTGAAATTTCCCAGAATATTTTTTACCAGAACCTCATCCCACCTGTCTGTTTCAAGAATGCCTGAAGTCCCCATGCATCCCAGGATAGCTTTTATATCATTATCCTGGTACAATGCCTGGGCATTTCCCGGCGCCCAGAAAAGCAGTCCGAAATTGGGTTTTTCCGGGTTGTTCTGAAAGAGACCCGAGGTGAAATAGAGCCAGTCGAGGAGATTACCTGCGATCAGTCTGCTTCTTTCATCCCCGTCCATTTTTGCCCTGAGGGCAAAGGCCAGCGAGCTCTCGCCATTGGAGTCGCTCCTGAGCCACCATCGCGCCGGCTGTGATCCGTCGCGATTCACTTTTGATGCGATGCCTTCAAGAAGGCCAAAGCTTCCGTCACCCGGATCTGATACCGGCAGAGGTGCGGCATTATTTACCGAAGGTACCGTTGTATGTATATTTGAATCGTTGAGATTCCATAGATTTTTATATTCATCCCATCCATCCTTGTTAAGAACCATTCCGGCTCTGGAATGCCAGTCAATTCCCTTCACTATAGCCTTGCGGGCAGCATCAGGTGGGAGTTTCTGATCCCTTTCATAGGAGGGATGTACATCAGGAACCCATTCAAAATTGTCTGCCGGATATGCCTCACCGGTAACATACTTCAGGATATAAAGCCATATAGTCCTGATAGCTTCTTCAGGCGCATACCTTGCCGTTACAAAGCAGCTAAGGCCGGTCGTCGAGATCATAACATCATCTGACATTTTAAACAGTATTGGACCTGAGTCTGATTTGTCGAGACCGAATACCGCCCGGTCGAATCCTGCCACTTTGCCAACAGAGAGCAAAGGATCACTGGCCGTCGCAGGCAGGTAGTGACAATCGTGAAGGCAGAGTATCTGCAGGTGGGGAAGGCCGGGGAAATCATCAGTCGTAACCACAACCCTTTCAAGGCTTGTGCGAAGCGGTTCACCCAGACTTATACCCGGAACATAAGAGGGATATTCTATAAAAAGCTTAAGATTCTTTTCTGCTGACCTTGCATAAAGCAATGAATCGACAGAAACCGTATTTACCGGATACTCGTCTGCCAGTATTAAAACACCTGAACCATCTGAAGCATTTTCTATTGCTTCCCCTGGAGTATCATATCTTGAAAATCTGATCCCGTTTGACCTTAATGTCCGGACCAGATCATTGCTTTCACTGCAGCTGATAATCAGGACTTTTTTCCCGGTGCCGGTGCATCCCTGCATTAAAAAAAGAATAAGAAGCCCTGCAGATAGAAATGTAAAACAATAGCTTGTGATCCTGATTATTTTTCCGGTCCTGAATCCCTGCCTTTCCTTTTTCATAAAATACTTTTATTTCTTCATTGACCTGAGGAGATCTGCAACTGCCTTATGGCCGTTGTTGATAGCAAAAGTAAGCGCATCGTCTCCATCGACATCCCTGAGTGAGGGATCTGCCCTGTTTGAGAGTAAAACTCTGACCACATCCAGTTGTCCTTCAGCAGCTGCGAACATAAGAGCTGTGAAATATTCCTGACTGTCAGCCAGATCCGGATCGGCATTGTTTTCCAGCAAAATCCTGACCGTTTCAGCATAAGGGCCCGATGCAGCCATCATCAATGGGGTGCGTCCGTTTGGATCCCGCAGGTTCACGTTGGCGCCTTTTTCAATCAGCCTCTTTACTGTTTCTGTATGGCCGTTGAAGGCAGCATACATCAGGGCGGTTCGGCCATCTTCATCAATTGTATCCGGATCCGTACCTGTTTCAAGGATGACGATCACCCCGCTTATCTGTCCGTTCAGCGCTGCTTCATGGATCGACAAGCCGGAAACTGCCTCATCCGTTATTGCTGCTTCCTTAAGTCCCGGATCCGGCTGCTTCCTTCCCTCCTTTCTGCCCATACAACCTGCAATGAAGGAAAGGACCAGGAACAGGTTAAAGGCTATTATTATATTACTTCTCATTTTAATATTATTCCTCATTGACACCGGATCCGCCTTTCTTCCTGTCAGATGGCATTCTGCAATGCCAGGAAAAGTCCTTTATAGAGTTTCATATATTCAACGGGTTCACAGCTCACCCTTTCTATTTCACCGTTGCAATATCCCTTAAATCCCGAATCTGTAAGCAGCTGAAATAACTGGCGGTAAGGATATGTGGCATCGTAAAGATCGTGCATATGCACTCCCCTGATACGTTCCCTGACCAGGTTGAAGTTGTGTTCAAGCCCTTCTCCTTCACTGTCGGAAGAATTACAATTCCAGTTTACAAATACGTTCGGACTGTTTGAATAATCGATGATCTTCTTTATTACGGAAACAGAATTTGTTCCCTGTCCGTGGACACATACGCGTATTTCTACGCCGTGATCCATTCCGAAGTCACTCACCTCGGCAAGTGCCTTGCCAATCTGTTCCATCGTTTTTTCCTTTGACACACCTTCAGGGAAGGCGTTGGGAAAAACCCTAATTCCCGTAGCTCCCACATCCCTGGCAAGCAGTACAAATTCTTTCGTTCCTTCAATGTTCTTCTTCAGTTCAGCTTCGTCAGTGAAATGGTACTGGAATGCGCTTGCGAGGCTGATGGTCTCGAGGGGTGAATCCTCAAAGCGTTTCTTTACTTCGGCCCTCGCTGATGCTGAAAGGGTCACCTCAACGCCATGTGCATGAGTGGTCCTGAGCTCAACTGACTGGAAACCGGCAGCACTACAGTTGCTGATTATGGTTTCGATATCCCAGTCCTTTCCCAGAAGATAGGTCATCAAACCAATTTTCAATGGATTTTTGTTGAGGACAACGGTTTTCCTTTCGCCCGGATCAGGAGCTGCGCATCCGATAAAGACCGCCGGACCGGCGATGGAAGCATTGCGGAGAAAATTCCTTCGTGAGATTTGATTTTTCATATAGTACTTTTTAGGTATTCTGTTTTATCATTGCCTTATGTATGCAAACCGGATGATCACCCAGGTTTCTTACTGTATACCTGCCCATATTTGCAGGTACAATGACTATATCGAGGAAGTTCTGTTCATAGGAAAATTCAGGATTTTCAGCAGACTGGATTATCACTTTTTCTCCGTCGACAAGTGTAAGGACATGAAATACATTCCGGGTATCGTCCTCAATTTCTTTCTCAAACTCAAATCTTCTCAGGCTGAAATAAAGAAGTTCATGCTCCCCGACAATATATTCGGCCCATCCCTCTCCTTTCCTTACCAGGGTGGGTGGCCTGACAAGGTTTTCGTTTACCCAGGTTGTATTCCTCTCTTTCCGCAAAACCCTTTCACCATGCCAGGTATGTATCGGCCTGGGTTTACCGTTAAGGTCGGGGCGCAGATAATCATACAGTTTATAAGTATAGGAGCCTACCGTCAGGCTTCCCGTTTCCAGGACCACCTGATTCCGTCCCGATGCGTGTACGGTCCCTGCCGGTAAAAGCACCTGCAGACCGGGAAACGATCTGACATGATTTATGTACTTTTCGAAATCGACAACGGTGTATTCCTTTTCGGATCTTTTTACCTCGCTGAGAAATTCATCGACACCGGCACTTTCGTTGAATCCTGCAAATGTTCTGGCACCGTGACCTGTGACAACCACATAATAACCCTCATCCTGTCTTCCGTGCTCACCGAAATTCTCAACATTGTAATCGTGCCCGGAATGTACCTGCACCGACATATTCCCGCTGCCGTGGTAAGTATCGTCGTAGTTGAACCTTATGGGGAAATAACCGTTGAACTTTTTTACGCAATACTCCCCCATCAGGTTTATGCCCTCTTTCTGGACAAATGTAAAAAAGGGGAACTCTACCTTCGTCATGCCCGTATCTGCTACAATACTCACCTCCAGGGGAATAAGATCATAAGCCCAGGCGACGTTCCTTACCGACGACGGAAGGTTCCTGAGCTTCTTAATATATTGTCCTCCCCAGACACCTTCAAGGTAAACAGGCTTGCATCTCAGGGGATATTTCACAAGTGCCGACATTATTGAATCGAGAGTCTTCAGGGGCATGATCTTCAGGTTGGAGAGATCGTTGCCGTCGACATAAAAGTCTATAGCCTTATCAGTCAGAAGCTCAATCCTGTGCCTCGAAGCAATTTCATAATCCACATAATAACAGCGCCTTATGAATTCATCGATTGGTCTGGGAACGGTGTCACCCAGGTTTGAAAACAACCCTTTCCTGGCCCTTGCAATAGTGTTTTTGGGAGCGACATCATAGTAAAAAACATAATCGAACAGATGCCGGAGTTTTTTTATTGCGCATCCGTATCCATAGACCAGAATGACACCTCTCTCACCTTTGCGGTTCTTTGCTTCCCCGAGCTTTCTCAGAAGCTCCTCTGATTTTTTATCATTCAGGATGTCATCAAAAGTTCCTTTGTATAATTTTCCAAAGAGAAGTACAGGGTCCTTTTCCTTGTCGGAAGGAAGGTTATCCGCAAATAATTCATCGAGTATCTCCCGTGATTTGTAAACATTACTGAAATTCTCAAGGACTGTATTTATGGAACCTGATTTAATGCTGTCTGTGACTGGCTTTAAACTCTGAGCCCAAAGTGCGCCTGTATAGCCGTCAAAAGCTGCTATTACCGGGCAGTTTTTCCTTTTCGTCAGATCTGCCAGCAGTTTTGCAATGAAGCCGGCAGCTTCCTCTGTACCGGAAATAACTGATTCTTTTACCTCTTCGCCCAGCGAAATCCTGTTTACTGCTCCCTGATCATCAAAATCAACAGGATTGAACATGAAACTCATACCAGATCTCCTATTTAATCATTATTTATCATTCAATTCCGGGATAATTTGACAGACTTCCTGGATTCATTGGTTTCAAAGGTAATCTCCTTCCCGTTATTTGCAACAATATTATTTCCGATTGTAAGGTCTCTGTTTTTTGATCCTTTAAGGTGAATAAAGACCGGGCAATCCTTCCTGGCTATAGAAGAGGTGATCAGCCCATCCTGAACGTCTTCAAGCAGGATTGCAGGATCACTGCTTCCCTTCAATCCCTGGCGGCCGGTAAATGATCTTATTTCAAAATCGTTGATATTCTTAAGCGACAGGGCGCTCTTCCATCCCGGTTCAGGCTTTTCTTCATCCCACGCCACGGACATATCATGGATCTTCAGACCGTGAATATTTTCAAGACTCATCGCGTTTGAAGCCCGTTTGTCGAGGGCATCTTCGGGAAGCATAAATAACTGAATGTCACTGAACCGTATGTTTTCAAGAGGCCTTTCAGGCAGACCTTTCAGGACACTTGTACCCATGGGATGGGCTATCACAGTGTCAACAACGATATTCTTTATCTGTCCGAGCCTTGATGATTCCTGGCGACGGCTCAGGACGAACTTGCAGAGTTCGGCACTGCCCCACCAGTTCCAGTGCCTTCTGCTGGTCTCGATGGTCAGGTTTTTCAAGATGACATCACTCACTATAGCCCCGTCCTGCACATTGATACCGAATCCTTTATTGGAATTCCTGATAGTGCAGTTGCTGAAAATGACATGCCTGACATCGCCATGTGTTTCAGTGCCTATCATCAGGGGGGTTGAGGAAGAGGAGAGGATACAGTTTGTAACCACAATATTTTCGGCCGGATTTGCTTTTTCCTTTCCTTTTTCGAGAGGTGTTTTGATAACGATTGAATCATCGGCGGTAATGATCACGGAATCCGATATAGTTACATTCCTGGAGGAGCAGATATCAATCCCGTCGGCATTTACACCCTTTTCAAGATCGGAATAAATATAGACTCCCCGGACGAAAACCCTGTCGCAGTCATTCAGTCTTATATTCCATAGGGGAGAATTGACCACGGAGATATCTGTCATCAGAACGTTTGTGCAATTGTTAAGGACGCACATGAAGGTCTGCATGCCGGTACGGTAATACCTTCTCATATCAATACCGGCCTTCCTGGCAATTTCAATCTCTGCTGCTATCTCAGGATCGAGCCCTCTCATTTCAACAAATTCATACTGAGCCAGTCCGTCGAGTTTTCCTTTACCCGTCAGGGAAATATTTTCGGAATTTTCGGAAAAGATCATTGTCCTGGCGCCGCTTGTGAAATCTGCTTTATCCTGGCTCAGGTACAAGGTAGCACCGGCTTCCAGATTCAGGTTTACATTGTTTTTCAGAATTATTGTGCCCACGGTATAATCACCCGGAGGAACATAAACAGTACCGCCGCCTGAAAAGGCGCATGCTTCGACTGCCGCCTGCATGTGTTTTGTTGCTTTCTGGCTCCTTGTTCCCGAAGCCCCAAAATCCCTTACATTGAATATATGGTTACCGGATTTCCTTTCTGAAATAACATCAGGAGGAGTCACAGAACCCAAAAAACCTGCTCCTGCCAGCGCTGCACCCTGCTTCAGCAATACACGTCGTCCAAGTTTTTTCTGATTACCGTTTGCATTCATCTATCCATTGTTTTTTAAATGTATCACTTCCCCGGATTGTCACATTTTATGTTTTCCGCACGATGACGGAATAATACACCTTTACACATTGGTCTTTTTTTCTGAAGACCAGGGTAACAGCACAGCCTATCTTGATAATACGGGGTAAGGGCGGTCATAACCTTTTACCGCATGCCATATGATCCTGTTGAAAACATCCTCATCGATCAGGTCAATATCATCAAGGTTCTGCTCGAGAGATTTTTCTGCCCAATAAAGCTGATCACCGGTAAGCGACACGAGGGATGGGTTTAGCTGATCAAGGGGAATATTGTTCTCCACGGCAATATACGGGGTGAAATCAGGTTTTCCTGTGAAACAGTCAACCATAGGTTCAGCTGAAAGATCGAGCTGGTTCATTGGCGGAATGCCGAGAATATTTTCGATAGTCCGTACCATATTGATCTGGGAATAATAAGACGATACCACCTCACCCCTTTTTGTATAAGGACTGATGACCAATCCCACAGTTCTGTGACCATCAACATGATCGAGGCCATTCTGGGGATCGTCCTCAGTCACGAGGATACAGGTCTCCTTCCAGAATTTGCTTTTTGAAATTGCCTCAACAATCTGTCCAAGAGCCAGATCGTTGTCAGCGACAGCTGCCTGAGGTGTCGGCATGCCCGGTTGTGTTCCTGATGTATGATCGTTAGGCAGCAGCATAATGATGAAATTCGGGAAGTTGCCGTTTTCTTCGAATTCCTTCAGCTCCTTTATGAATTCAGATGCCCTGTAAACGTCACTTACTTTCCCGGGAAAGCCAATAAATGTGGGACACATATGTGGCGTTAGTTGCTCAATATTGGCTTTTGCCCGTATCTTTATTTTGCTGGTCCCCTCAATAAAATCCTTGTAGATCTCAGAAAATGTCGCTTCAGGAGGATCTATTACAGCATCCACGAATTCTCCGTATGTCCGAAAGGTAAGTCCGTGTCTTAATACGTTGTCCCAGATAAATCCCGAACTGGCGTAGGCAAGAGGATCACCGCCGTCGTAAGGATAGCTGCGGGTGAATCCGCCGAAAGACTTTTCAAGATAGTCGGTCACATAAGCTTCGTCTGTCCATTGATGCCCGTCGGCGCTTAATACTCCGCTGCAGTAGAAATTATCGAGGAGAACGAAAGTCTCAGCCAGTTTATGGTGATTTGGCGTAACTTCACGCCCAAACTGAACAAGGCTGGTATCTCCGTTGCCCTGAGGCATATCGCCGAAAACCTGATCATATGTCCTGTTTTCTTTAATAATATAGACGACATGCCTGAAGTGTGAGGTTTGTCCGGGTGAAACGGGAACAGGAACTTTCTTTTTTTTGCTTAAAGACCGGCTCTGGTCATTTGTTCTTTTTTCAAGTGAGTTATTGAGCCTTACAGTTTCAGTCATCCTCTCAAGTTCATTAGGTGAAGGAGTTCCAATCACCGACACCGTTCCAAGATGATCATGGGAATTGTAACCTGCCCTGTCTGTCCGTTGATTGCGTGAACCCACACCCTTTACGTTTGCTACAAAAATATTTCTGCCCTCCCTGTCGAGAATAACGGCACCGGGATACCATCCGG
The DNA here is from genome assembly GCA_964611835.1 of uncultured Rikenellaceae bacterium. Classification (GTDB taxonomy): domain Bacteria; phylum Bacteroidota; class Bacteroidia; order Bacteroidales; family VadinHA17; genus LD21. The sequence goes on from CAZTDW010000073.1 coordinate 14,563, forward strand.
TGGGTATGAAACCCAGCACTTTGCCCGGACTGTCAGTCTGTATGACACATATTGCATTATCCGTTCCGTTTGCTGCATAAAGTATTTTCCCGTCATCTGATATGGCCAGGCTGTTTGGAGAACTGCCGAACAATGAGTTTTCTTCCATGTGGACGGAAATTTCCTCAATCACTTCGTCGGTTTCAGTATTAATAACTGAAATAATGTCGCTGTTGGCACATGCCACATAAAGTCTTTTGGAGTCGGGGCTCAGGACCATGCCGCCCGGATGAAGGCCCACGTCAATTGATTTTACCTCCTTCTGCTGATTCAGATCCACCACTGATACCGATCCGTTGTTTGCTATTCCTGTTTTGGGATTTACAAGAACCGGGCTCCCTGATGTATTATAAACAGATTCTCCATCCGCAGGCTTTCGTCCTCCCCAGTTGCTGACATAGGCTTTTTCTCCGGGTGTGCAGACCACACTGTATGGTGCGACCCCTACCGGAATTTCAAATACTGAATTGTCTGACAAATTAACAACGCCCAGGGTGTTGTTCCTGCTGAGGGTAACACAGATCCAGTCGCCTTTTTCACTCAGTGCCAATCCGCCAGGCATCGGCAATCCACCTAAATCAGGACCCGGAAGGATTACGGGTTTCCCCCATTGCAGGATTTTGCTACTGCTCAGCTCCGCAACGCAGATCCGGTCGCCGGCATCGGTAACATAAACCTGACGCCCGTCAGGAGAAATGCAGAGGCCCGTAAAAGATGCCCCGCTCTTTTCATAGGGAAGCGATTGAATTACGGTCCGGTCGGATATCCTTATCAGATCGAGGTCGGTCCTGTTTTTGACAAGCAGGAATCTTTCATCAGGAGTCAGCGCCAGATCAACGGGCCTGCCCGGAAGGTATAACTGAAATCCGGCCGGCCTTATCAGCTGGTTCGAGGGTACGAAAATGCTGCCGTCAGGCTGCTCACCCAGCTTAAGGACAGAGATTTCATTCTTATTATGGCAGCCAGACATCATCGCACAGATGATCACTGCCGGCAGGATGTAACTTCTGATCTTGTGCATCTCCATTTAATTCATTAATATTATTAATATGCGGTATTTCTTTGTGATCCTTTGTGTAATCCTTTGTGACCTTTGTGGTTAGATATTTTTTTACCACGAAGTCTCACAAAGGTCATCACCAAGGAACACAAAGGAATAAACATTATAAGCTAAATGCTTTATCAATCAGCACATAAACATCAAACAGGTTTCAGTGTCATACACCCGGTAAATTCCACGGAGCTCGGTACTCAGGTACCAGATATGTATTAGCCTCCGTATCATTGGTGAACCTGGTTCCATCCCACACAAGTTTTTTACCTGTACGGTATGCAATATTTCCCAGAGCCGAGAATTTTGCAATATGAGCCCCTATCTCAATACTTGCATTTGTATTGGGATTTCTTTTGGCAATGCAATCGAGGTGATTCTGGACGTGATTTGCAAGTCCTTTGCCTGTACCCTGTTTTAATGGAACAGCTTCCATCCTGATCTTTCCGTTGACTTTTTCAGGTATGACTTCCCATCCGCTGCGGTCGATCACAAGAGTGCCGTTTTCACCGACAAAGCCGAGGCCGTGATTTCGTCCGTAAGCCCCGTCATCAATCCCGATTGCATGGTCCCAGAAGACATTAAATCCGTCAAATTCATATAGTGTCTGGAGGCTGTCGGGAGTTTCACATGCATCATCGGGATAACCGTATTTTCCACCCATTGCCACTATTGCTTTTGGCGCGGTCACATCCATTCCGTACAGGGCGTAATCGAGAAGGTGGACTCCCCAGTCAGTCATCAGGCCTCCCGCATAATCCCAGAACCATCTGAAGGTGAAATGGAACCGGTTCCGGTTAAACGGACGTTCGGGAGCCGGGCCCAGCCACATATTATAATCGACGCCGGCAGGAACAGGTTCATCGGGCAACACCGGTATTGAAGGACACCATCCCTGATATGAAAATACCCTTACAAGTCTTATATTGCCTAGTTTGCCTGAACGAATAAAGTCAACTGCCTCCTGCCAATGAGGATCACTCCTCTGCCACTGTCCTACCTGTACAATCCTTTTGTACTTCTTTGCTGCCTTCACCATCAGGTTGCACTCTTCTATTGTCCGTCCTATCGGCTTCTCACAATAGACATCCTTTCCGGCCTCACATGCAGCTATCATCTGAAGGCAATGCCAGTGATCGGGTGTGCCGACAATAACCAGGTTTATATCCTTGTTGTCGATAAGCCTTCTCCAGTCTTTATAAAGGTTAGCAGGTTTCGTTCCCCGGATCTTTTCCACTTCTGCAGCCTTTTGATTAAGAACATTCTCATCGACATCGCAAAGGGCAAGACAGTCGACCTGTTTATGATTGAAAAATTCTCTCAGGTCACTGAATCCCATTCCGTTACATCCTATAAGACCAATATTGATCCTGTCGGAGGGAGCACAACCTGCAAATGCGGCTGAGAAAGCCGGAGCAAGGCCGATGCCCGCAGTGGTGATAGCGGTGTTTTTTAAAAATATGCGTCGTGTTGTCATATTTAATTATTTAGAGGTTTTGGTTTATGGATATAAATTAATGATTCAAGATACCTAATTTTTTCCAAATGGAGTTTTGAAAAAGCCATTTAAGTAAAAGAAGAAATCATTTATACCAATTCACCTGCTTACCTGGTTTCACCCCCAAAGAGGCTGTATCAAAAGTCCTTTGTGTGCCTTTGTGAGAACCTTAGTGTGACTTAGTGGTTAAGCATAACTATTTGAACCACAAAGTTTCACAAAGGTTGGCA
>CAZTDW010000074.1:0-17376 GCA_964611835.1 uncultured Rikenellaceae bacterium
TTATAAAGACAGAAAGGCAGTGGAAGACAAAAAGATTTTCAGATCAGGGATTATTGCCGATCTTGAAGATCCCGGGAGGCAATTTGAATACCTTATGGCTTTTATAAAAATCTGTGAGAAGGATTACCCGGTTAATATTATGCCTGAAGAGGATGAGATCAGATTCCTTGCCGCCGCTTATAATTGCGGGCTCAATAAAAGTGAGAGTTACATCTGGCTGATGGAAGGAAAGAAATTTTTCAGTATAGGACTAATTAAGAACGATACTTATTCCTATTCGGATATTTCCCTTTATTGGTATTTAAATAACAGGTAAACGATTATTATAAGGCTGCAACCTGAAAGCTGACAATGCTTCATAGCTTCAATGTATTATGAATATCGTGCAATACTTGCCTGCAGTATTCCTTTTAAAAAATCCTGGAAAACCTGAAAGTTATTGTCAGAACCTGAATCCTACTGAAAGGCCTGCACCAAAATTCTTGAAAGATGCTTTGTTATTTACAAGGCCTTCATAATCCGGATAAATATTCAAAAGCCCCAGCTGGCCATCTATCTTAAAATATAATCCGCTGTACAACTCATATCCGAAAAGAATCCCTGCTCCTGCATCAATGGGTTTGTAGAAAGCTCCGGCCGTCGACAGGTCAGATACAGAAACCTCGCTTTTAAATTTTATTTTATCGTTATCATCACCAGTCTTCTTATTCCCGAAAATGCCATAGCCGGCATACGGTCCAAAACCAAGGAGCATGTGCCCGTTCCCTACCTGCGGTCTGAACAGGAAATTAAGAGGGATCTCGGCGTAAAAGAGGTTTGTAGTGGTTCTGGTTCCCGCAATTATTTCCTGACTGAAACCTTTCAGTGATAGCATCAGGCCGGGTTGAATATAAAAATCAGGAGCTACCGGGATATTTATATTAGCACCTGCATTAAATCCGAAATTCAAATTATAATTCAATTCATTTCCCTCATAATCTTTACCATATATGGTACGAAGATTTATTCCTGCCTGTATTGCGGGGTGGAGTCCTGTATCAGCCTTAGGCTTTTTCTGCGAGAATGTCGGAGGAATAACACACACAAAAAGGACTGCCAGCAAGACAAGTTTTGTTTTCATCCGGCGAAAATTGATTTCTAAGGTCGGATAGCCTGCCCCGCTTTTGCGGGGGAACCCGCATGAAAGATCCTCATGCTTGTTTGTGTTTGCTAAAAACGCTCGGTTCATATTTTGAAATTTATTAATATTCAGTCAAAAATCATTCCTAAAGATGAGGTAAGATAAAACTGTTAATCAGCGGCAATAAATTTACGATTTTTTTAAATTCCAACAGTTTTAAATTTAAACCTCCCATTCATTAAGTATAAGATAATCAATATATTTATATTTAATTTATATAATTTGATGCCGATGATCTAAAATTCTTATTTTGACAAGTAAAATTATTTAATTAAATTAACTGACAATTTATAGCGTTTTTACCACATCGTAAACTTCGTTATAATATTACTTTTCAAATTATAACTTAAATTATTAACATTATGGCTGTATTAAAAGTAATCGAGATCATGGCCTCCTCGGAAAAAAGCTGGGAAGATGCCACCGCAACCGCCGTAAAGATGGCAGCTAAAACTGTCAAGGAAATCAAATCAGTCTATATACAGGATATGAGTGCAGTGGTCAATAAAAATAAGATCACTGAATTCAGGGTGAACTGTAAGATCACTTTTGAGGTATTGGGTTAAAGCGTACTATATTTCGGATTTCGGATTTCGGATTACGGATTTAAAAATCCGTAATCTTCAACTAAGCCTTTAAGAGCGATCGTCTGATCAAATCCGCAACCGAGCCGTCAGGCGAGCTCGGCGAAGCCAATCCGAAATTCAGTAGCTCACAGATATCATATTAATTAATTTAAACTACACATCATGGGACTAATTTCATTTATTAAAAATGCAGGTGACAAACTTTTCAAATCGGAAGAAAGAAGAGAGCAGGAAAAAGCTGATTTAATTGCAGCGCATATTAAAAAGTTCGGATTCGACACAAGCGACATCAAGGTAAAAGTGGATGACGACAAGGTTATTCTGATGGGGAGTATTGATACAATAGAAAACAAGAATAAGATTGTGGTCACCGCCGGAAATGTTGAAGGAATAGCATCCGTTGATGATTGGATCGTAGTCAAGAATCCTCCGGTAGTAGCTCCTCCGCAGCCGGAAAAGCAGTTTTACACTGTAAAGAAAGGAGATTATCTTTCAAAAATAGCCAAAGAGGTGTATGGCAATGCCAATAAATACAATATCATCTTTGAAGCAAACAAACCGATGCTTAAAGATCCCAACCTGATATACCCCGGACAGGTACTGGTAATCCCGCCGCTTGAAAAATAGCTGGTAAAATTTATATATAAGCCTGTAACCAGGAATTGTGTAACATTGAAATCCCTCAATCGATTGTAATTGAGGGATTTTTGTATTATTGACAGTATCATATTTTTAATTATATTTATATGTCATAACTATCCTTCCCGTGTTCAGAAACCTCTTTCTTGGGCTTTCGTTTCTGATTATATTTCAATATCCGTGCCTGGCCAGGGAAAGGTCATATATTAATTTATCGAGGGATACAGTACTTGCGGGGCAGTATATAAGGGCTGCCGAAAAACTGCTTGACCGGGCTGAATATGACAGTGCCGTATATTATTATGAGCTTGCAGCAAAAATATATGGCCGGAAAAAATATCTGGTCAATTATCTGAAATGTCAAAACTTAATTATTTCAGCGAAAAGAAGTTCCGGGAAATTGTCAGGTCTTCTTAAAACTGCTTTTGGCAATCTGCAGATCTCACTGGTAAAATTTGGAGAATCAGGCACAATTACGGGTGATTGCTTCAATATAATCGGAGAATTATATTCAGCAGCGAACAATCAGGATTCTGCTTTGCTTTTTTACAGAAAAGCATTATCAGTCATGAATAAAAATCCGGCCATGGATAAGAAAAAACTGGCAGGAACATATAGAAATCTGGGGGTTGTATTCATTGACAAAGGATTGTTCGATTCTGCATCATTTTATATAAGCAAAAGCACTCTGGTATTATCAGATGTATACGGGGACAACAATCCTGAACTTGCCCGAAACTATAATCTTTCAGGATCAATAGCTTATTATTTAGGACGACTCGATGATTGTGAGGATTATTTTCAAAAAACAGTCAGGATCAGAGAAAGTTCTTCAGGTATTAATCATCCTCTTACAGCGGAGGCATATAATAATCTGGCTGTACTTTATTATGCCCGGGGTATGTTCGACACAGCCCTGGTGTTAAACATGAAAGCATTGAAAATAAGGCGACTAAAGCTCCCTGAAGACCATCCCAATATTGCACTGAGTCTGAACAATATCGGCAATATTTATCTTGAAACCAGCAAATATGAATTGGCAGCTTATTATCATAAAAAGGCTCTGGAGATAAGGAACAGAATCTACAAAACAGAAAATTCAGACATAGCAATGAGCTATGCAAATCTTGGAGTTCTGAATTTCAAAATGGGTCAATACAGTGAAGCTCTGAATTACTTTGGCAAATACCTGAAAATAACGGAGAAGATTTTCGGTGGCGGGAATCCCCATACCTCTGATGCTTACAACAATGTGGGATCGGCTTATGCTGATCTAGGTGACTACAAAGAAAGCCTCTTTTATCATAGAAAAGCTCTGGAAATGAGGCTGAAAAGAGGAAGGTATTCTCCTGGTGTTCCGACCAGTTATAAGAACATCGGCTTAATATATAAATTCCATGGAGACTATGACCTTTCGCTGTCATATTTAAGGAAGAGCGTTGATGCCGTATTACATCTTAACGGGATGAACCACCCTGATCTGATTGATCTGTACAGCAATATAGGTGAGATTCACAGCTATCTGGGACGTAGTGATTCAGCACTTTATTACCTGAACAAATCCATTGGCCTGTGCATATCTGAACTCGGGACCGAAAATACACGTCTGATTTCAGGTTACCTCAACAGGGGTAATCTTTTGTGTAAGTTAAATGATCCGCAAAGCGGGATATCGGACTTCAGCAAAGGACTGGAAGTAGCAAAAAAGGCTTTTGGTGAGTATCATCCTCAAATTTCCGAATTATATAAAGCGATTTCAGGAGTTATGCTCTCCCGTGGAAAGATAGATTCCTCATTCTTTTACCAAAGGAGAGCACTTAAGATAAAGGAAAGATGTTTTGCCAGACCTCATCCTGCTCTGGTATCCGGGTACAGGGAGATGGGAGAATTGCATCAGGTGCTGGGTAAAACCGATTCAGCCAGATTTTTTCACATAAGATCATTGGAAGCAGGTTACACCCAACCATTTAAAGCTGATGAAATTAATTCCTCCCTGATAATTGATCAGTACGAATTCGCACTTACAGTCTTCAACCTGTGTCGGTTGGATTATAATGAATACCTCATCAGCGGGAATCAGGATTTGCTTGTTGAGATTATCAGGTTATATGATTATGTAAATATATTTGTAAATACGGTGATTTCTGACTTCATTCTTGAAGAGACCAAGATCAGGCTATTAAACCAGCTATCAGAACATACAGGGATTGCTGTGGAAGCAGCATTTGAGATGTATGGAAGGACGGCTGATCCTGAATACTTTGACAAAGCCTATGAGTTCGCTGAACTACATAAATCATCAGTAATTAGAAATCTGGTCAATAAATATGATGTCATGGAAGGTAATAGGGTACCTGCGAGGCTTATACTGAGAAAGAAAAATCTTCTGGGGCAGATTGATTACCTGCAGATCAAACTGGTCAAACCTGATCCGGGAACAGATTTACAATATAAACGGGAGGTTCAAACCAGAATAGATAGTATGATGCTCAGCCTGAGGGAATTATCTGACTCAATCAACATATTTACCACCGATAATCCTCCTGGCAATCAGAAAAACAGCGTCCCTTTGCGTCAGAAAGTAACTAAGAGCATTAAAGACAATGAGTCGCTGGTAAGTTATTATATGTCCGATTCGGCCCTGTTCATTTTTGTGATTTCACCTGACACTTCACTGTTGATAAGGAATGAAAAGTACAGCAAAGAAACCCTGAAGGTACTGATCCATGATTACTTATCGGCTATGAAAAAGTATGAAAAAGAAAGTCTTCCGGAGTTAAGCTTTACACTTTACAAAGCTCTCCTGGGAGATCTCAGAAAAGTTATTGAATCATCTGATAAGCTGATTATAATTCCTGACAAAGATCTGTTTCTCCTTCCATTTGAGACACTTACCGCAAAGTATGAACAAGCGGGTGAATATTCCGATTTTGCAAAGCAGGATTTTATCATCAATCACTTCAATCTGGTATATCATTACAATTCGGGGCTCTGGTCCTCGGAGAAATCCTGCAGTCCTTTTCCTGTTAATGGGTTACTGGCTTTCGCACCGGTATTTTCAGATAAAAAAGGGGGTGTAATAATAAGCCATAATGAGGGATTTTCCATGGAGTTTTCCGGTACTGACCAATCATACCCCTTTTCAGGTAGCAGAATGAATTTAAAAGAACTGCCCTACTCACTTGCCGAGACCGACAGTCTGAAACATCTGTTTGAAAGCCGTGGGATCAGGACCGGAATCTTCACACATGATAATGCCACTGAAAAAAACTTTAAGAAGAACATAGGGCAATACAAATTTGTTCATATCGCCACACACGGTATTTTCGACAATGAAAATCCCGAATATTCAGGTCTTGTGTTCACACCTGATAAGGAAAATTCAGTAAGAGATACCCTCCCTGAGTATACAGAGGACGGAGTTCTTTATGCTAAAGATCTTTATCCGCTTGATATTACTGCAGACCTGGTAACCCTGAGCGCATGTGAAACCGGGAAAGGAAAGCTTGAAGAGGGAGAAGGTTTCATTGGCCTGTTAAGGGGATTTATTTCTGCAGGTGCCCGTAATGTATTATTCTCATACTGGAGAGTTGACGATAAGAGTACCCTGTTGTTTATGAACAGTTTTTACAGGTCCCTGCTTAGCGGCAATAATTACTGCAGTGCATTACGAAATGCAAAAATTAACCTGATAAAAAATCCCGAAACTTCATATCCCTTGTTATGGGGAAGTTTTGCCCTTATCGGGCGCTGACCGCATCAAAATGAGCCTGTCTGTTAATAAAGTCTCTTCACTGCTCTGCAACTGCCAGTAATAAAGTCCTGAAGGAATATTCAATTCAGGACGGGTGCCATTTTTGATTTTCTTGTTAAAAATAACTTCTTCACGGTTATTTATAATTTTAAGGTTGAGGACCTGGATTCCGCTGTCGGCCCAGGTAAAAACAGGAATTTTACTGATAGTGTCGTTCAGCGGGCTTAAAAGAGTAAGCCCTGTATTCCTGTAACTTTGCCGTATAAGATTCTCAAAGAAAGGATCTGGTACAAATGATTCAGATAGATAAATTAACTCTTCAGAGCTGCCTGATCCGGAAAATGTATCTCTTTCACTAAATATCATTAAACTGTCAGCCTGATCTTTGACCGGAAATAATTGTTCAGTTTTTTTCGCAACCTCAGGTACTGAATTATGCCTGCCAGTTCTGTCTGAAAGCAAATAAAATATTCCGGTCATGCCTGTCAGCAGAATTGCTGCTGCTGCAATTCTGAGTAAAGTCCTTTTCTTAAAATAGCGGTCTGGAACCGGATCATCCTTCTTCTTCCTGAATTCATTTTTTTTGAGTTCTTCCAGTGCTTCTTTTGCCCCCTCGAGCAAAAGAACATTTTTCCTGCATATATCACACAGCATCAGATGTTCTTCAAATTCCAATTCTTCCTCAGGCGTCAGTTCCTGATTAAAATAGAGCTCTGCCATCTTTTTGTCTTCAGCTTCCTTATGATTCATATCCGAAAAATTTGAAATGATCCTGAAGTTTCTTCAAAGCTCTGAATTTTCTGATCCTGATATTTTCTTCAGACTGACCCGTTTCTATTGCTATTTCCCTGAGTTTCTTTTCTCCGAAGAAGAACTCATTAAGAACATATCTCTCTTCATCAGTAAGATGATCCATTCCTGTTTTCAGCATTTTCTGTCTTTCAAACCTGTCAATATCACTCTCTTCTTCGAAAAGAACAGGGAAATCCAAGGAGTCAAGTGAAACAGCCTTTTTCCGATAAGGATTCTTTAGTGACTCAAGGTATTTATTTTCAAGAGTTCTGAAGAAAAAAGATTTAAAAGCAACCGAGCTTTTGAAGATATATTCTTCTTTCATAAACTTTAAATAGACCAATTCAACTGACTCACAAAACAATTCATGGCATTCTTCCTTTAAGTATTTATCCCGCTTAAAGAACCATGAGGCAGATCTTTTTTCAAGATCGTTGATTACAGTTTTCCACGCAGTTTGCCGGTTCTCCTTTAATAGTACCATGAAAGCGGAGAAATAAAGATGAAGAGCATTTTCAAATTCCCTGATAAGAAAAGTTTTAAAATAATCCATCCCGGAAGCAAAAGACTTACCAGTCTGTAATTCTTCAATATATTTTTCTACCACACCTGTCACCAGGTCGTTGTAATCCAATGTTCTCCCATCTTTTGCAATCCATCCGAGTTCATGTTTTTCTTTTCTGGCCCAGTTTCTGACTATAATTGAAGAGGTTATTATCAAATGCATTAATAACTGGTTGTTACCCTTGATTATCCGTTCCAGCTGCAATTGAAAACTGCCTTCCATTCTTAATGAATATGGTGGTTAAGGTCCTTTTGTTACACGTAACATAAATTATTCAATAAAAATATGATTTTTCTGTAACGAATCCGGAAAATGTTCCATTTCATCATATAGGAATTTATTTTAAAGATATGATGGAACCTCCATGCAGATGATTATTAGGCTATAGTTTTTGCGTATGCTGATACATGGCGGTTTCATTAATGAACATAATCCTTTAAGAAAGTGGAACTGAAAAACCTGAAGATTACCCTGCTATTCATTCTGTACTTTTCATCAGGGCTTCATGCCCCGGGACAGGATATAAAATATGAAGATAGTGATTACGGCATGCTGCGTTTTGATTTTTCTGACAAGCAGAAAGAAGATTTAAAAATATCTGACCATATTGTTGAAGTCTCTCATGGTCAAGCCTTTGTTGACTGGCACGATTCATGGGCCTGGATGTTTTCAGGGAATTACCTATACAGGGTACACAGAAAAATTGCCGTCGGAGGCGGGGCAGGGCTTCAGCTCGACTGGACAGGAATATATCCAATTATTTCATTGAACTCTATTTTTGGGAATAAATCCTCTGGTTTTGCCTTTGGCGCTGATCTGAGATATATGACCACCAGGCTGGTAGAAGATGAAAGCGGAAGGATTTGGATAAATGCCGGTTGCTACTACAAGAATTTCTTTATAAAAGTAATGCCCACATTTATTTTTGGCTGGCCAGGCGAGTGGGCTATAGAAACCGGATACTCATTTGATATAGGACGATGAATACCATGACTCATTTAAAAAAATTTACATGAAATCTACTATATTTTCAATCATCATTTGTCTCTTCACTACACATCCCTGGTTACTGAAGGCGGAAGAGCCGATAAAAAATAGTCCTTACGGGAATTTTGACCAGGAGATATCAGCCGTGCCAGATAATAAACATAAATTAAATATACCAGGTGGCAAAAACAGGCTGGTGATCAGTTACGGAGCAGGCGGGGGCATGAGTTTCATCACCCTGAAGGATTACAGCTCAGATAATCCACCCTATAATCATGAATCAAAGGAGAACTATGTCAAACCATGCATTTCATCCAACCTGAAAATTGGTTATGCACCTTCAAGCAAATTTTTTATAAGCTGGAATGCCCGATCCAATTTCTTCAGAAATGTTGTGGAAGATGATATTGACGATTCAGAATGGCTCACAGGAGGAGGAGCAGGACTGGGTATCACATATTTCCCCTTCAAAAAGAAAATCCCAGTGTATTTTAGCGGACTTTTCGGTTATTCAAATATTTTTCATGGATTTGAACTGGATGTAAACAATTTCGGGACCGAATTAGCATTTGGTGCTGGCTACGTCTTCCATAAGAACATCAGTACTGAATTAAGTTTTCAGCTGGGAACATCGGAAAAATCCTATTATTACAGTTCAGTGTATAATCCACTGATAATTAACCTTACCATTAATTACATTTTCTGGAAACCAGAGAGAAAATAAATGAAGAAATACATCATTTCGTCAGTAATAATCTCGTTCTGCTGCATATCGGCCGGACAGGAATTATCCAATAAACTTCCTTTCGGATTTTTTTTTGGGATAAAAGCTGATTATTTTTCGTTAGGGAAAGCTTTTGACGGGGAGAGTTTTTTCTTCACTGATGAAGCAACAATATTTGTACCCGATATCGAACCAGGTTTTTCATTCGGAACCCAGTTCGGATTAAAATTCAAGACCGGCACATGGGATATGGGATACTATTTTTCTTCGAACAGGTTCAGTCATTCCAACGGTGTCTCAGGCACATTGTTCATTCATAATATAAAGCTGCTCGGTTTTACTTTTTACCTCAATAAGCCCCGAAAAATAAGGCCATACATTGTCACAGATGCTTCAATGCCATGGTTCCGCATTACAGATGGGGCAACGGGTATTGGCTCATATTCAGGACAAACCGGAAAATCTTATTTCAGCGGCGTGGTTCTTGGAGCAGGTTCCGGGCTTGAGCTGGAAATAGCAAAAAAGGTCTCGTTCCGGGCTGAAGCAATGCCGGAATGGTTTATTTTATCAAACGTTAAGGGAATAACGAAAGAATACTGGGATGTTAAGAAATTCTCCTGCCTGAAGCTAACTGCATCGGCAGGTTTGTTCATCGGCCTTTCCCGTTAAATATCAGGAACTGTATCTGAAAACAATCTGAAACAGATGCAGGCTATGCGTTTTCAGGATTTTTTTCGGAAGCAGTTTTTTTCTTTATATTTTCAGCAATATCTTCAAGCTTGTCGGCTGTTTTATCAGCAACCTTTTTGCTGATATCTTTCAATTTTGACATTGCTTCTTCTGCCTTATCCTCTGCCTTGTCGGCAAAGGCTTCGAGCTTTTCCTTTACACCGCTTTGTTTTATATCTTCGATTTTATCTTCTACAAAGTCCTCAGCTTTGTCAAGGGCTTCCGAGACCTTTCTGAAAGCATCGCTTTTCTTTACATCCTCAACCTTGTCGTCAATAAAGTCGTCTGCTTTATCGACAAGTTTTTTAGCCTTGTCCAGTAAACTTTCTTTTTCCGGTTTTACCGGTTCCTGCTTTGTGTTTTCTTCCATATCAATAAGTTTTTAAAAAATTAAATAATTAGTATTTCCTGTTTTAATAATGATTCCCCCATAAAGGTAAAAAAAAACAAAATCATAAAATAATATGTATACATATTTCACTAATCTGGCATATCTTTAGAAAAAAGTCCCGAACTTATGGAGAAGGAAATAATTACGGCAATAGCCATAGGCATAGGATTGTCAGCCAGTTGTGGATTCAGGGTGTTTGTGCCGATGCTGGTGGCAAGCATAGCGGCAAAAATGAATTTATTCCCGGTCAATGAAGGATTCCAGTGGCTTGCGAGCTGGCCGGCAATCATCAGTTTCGGAACTGCAACGCTGGCTGAGATTCTTGCCTATTACATCCCATTCATCGATAACCTTCTTGATACGATAACAACGCCGATGGCAATTGGCGGCGGTACTCTTTTGCTTACTTCTGTACTTCCCATCGATAATGATTTCCTGAAGTGGGCTGCAGGTTTTATTTTCGGAGGAGGAGCTGCTGCAACCGTGCAGGGAGGCACTGTGCTGACAAGGATCGCATCATCAAAGCTGACGGCAGGGACGGGAAATGCAGTTTTTGCAACCGGTGAACATGCAGCTTCTTTTGGTACTTCGGTACTTGCATTGTTTATCCCTTTCCTGATTTCTGCTGTTGTTATTTTGCTTATTGTTTATATTATCCTTAAATTCGGTAAAAGAGTGTTTAAGCGTAAGGCTTTGAAACAATAATATCCTGATTCTATTAAACTTCGGAATTGTCTGAGAATCTTTGCTGTGATTTAGTTACAGGTGAGGCAGGCTATCTTTCATATGAACAATGTTTGAATGGATCCGTCATATCAGATTTGGTAACCGCTATGGGTTCGAGGAGTATTTCAGGAACCAGGATAATAAGCCGGTTGGTAAGACAGGAATATTACTTGCTGATCTGGGTATGCCTGAAGAGTACAGTCCTGATTTTTACATCAGCTTCATGGACCATGTATTTGATTACTCCCTGCCTTTTTTCATTAAAAGATTTGTTCTGGCTGACAGAGGAATTGCATTGATTGACCCCCTGAATCCGCTGGCCAGGGAGAAATTCAGGCCGGGGAAGCTTGTGGATATGTTCGGATGTTCGAATAACAGGGAAGGACGTCCGTATATTGAATGTGAAGTTACCTGGCATCCTCCCGGGATGAAGAGGAATCCGGCCGATCATGGATACTTTCTATACAGGGGAGACGGAAAGGGAGGAGCTCCCGAAGTCTGTCAGAAAACTGCTGCCAAAGTTGCCGGGTGGTATTACGGACACCTGCTTCCGGATAAAAAAGTCGCATGGGAATACCAGTGCAGGCTTATTTACGATGAATCGGCGGCAATACTGAAGGAAAAGTTTGACATCAGCGGGTTCCGGCATGTCAGGTATGCATACGATGAATCAGTAAACCAGGCTGTTGAAGACCTGTTAAAAGCTGGATGCAAAACAATCATATACCAGTGCTTCTGTAATCCTGTCTTTTCTGACTTTGAGGATTATGGATATGCATTGCCAAAGATCCATCATGCGGTGAACAGGAGGGCAAAAATCATCTGTGCCGATCAGCTGGGTAATCAGCCTTCCATGCGTGAAGCTTTTGTTCAGATTGTGCGCGATCAGGTTGTTAACTTGCCTGATGAAGCCAGAATCATGCTTATCCTTTCAAGGCATGGACATCCATTTAAAAGAGAAACGCAGGACATCCGCGGGCCGGAGTACAGGATTCCTCTTGAAAAGGAGATGAGAGACGCTATGGATGAATGGGGAGGGAAATATGAGCTGGTGTGGAGCGATGATGAGTATGCAGATAAATACTGGGATCCGCTGAATAAAAAATTGTCAACATACTCCGCATACAGAAAAGCCATTGAAATGCAATATGAATTTGCCCTGGAGGTACCAACCGATTTTATAGCCGAAAATACGGATCTTATGATCCTGCATGCAATGAAAAAATTCAAGGCATTCTCCCGATATGATCCTTTTGCACCTATAGATTATCCCGATTGGGAAAAACCGCTTGTAAGAACCTTTGCCGAAGGAAAAACCACGGGCATCTATGCAGGCTGCCCTGTAGGGCAATATCGCAAATACATTGTCGAATCTGTGATCAACTCATTGTCGGAACTGCTTAAGGATTACAAAAAAATCTGACCATACCCGCCAGCCTGATTAGGGCATTTTGAATTGCCCAAAGAAGTATTATATTTGTTATATAGTATTACTTAAACCAGGATCATTTGATTATCAGATAAATTTTGCATTTTTAGTAAAGCCCGGTATTGCTTTTTTATGGACCTAAGGAATCATCCTGCATTAATAAAAAGGCTTAAGGCAGGCCTTAAATCTGACCTGACGGGGAATAAGGCAAATTCTCTTATTTTTCTTCATAAGTATGGTTTTAACATCCCCGCAACCTATCTGGTCACCACCCTTGCCCATGAGTTATACCTCAGGAGAGAACCCTCTATATTTGATGATCTAAGGAAAGAACTAAAGGAATTCAGGGATATAAGTTACGCAATACGCTCCTCAACAACTGCCGAGGATTCAAAAGACTTCAGTTTTGCCGGACAATTCCAGACTTTGATGGATATCAGAGGCACTGAGAACATAATAACTGCTATCAGACAGGTTTGGGAGTCGGCATCACTGTTAAATGACAATGAATATCTGAAAAGAACCGGAATATCAAAGATAAGATGTGCAGTTATCATTCAGGAAATGATACCGGCGAAACTTGCCGGTGTCAGCTTCAGCAGGAATCCTGTAACAAATCAGAATGAGACAGTTATTGAGGCAGTTGAGGGTTATGGAGAGGAACTTGTCCAGAAAGGAATCTCTCCCCTGCGATGGAGGTTCTTCAAAGATAAGATTATTGAAGGTAACCGCGATTATCCTGACTTTCATGTGATAAGGCAGGTGTCAAAAGATACCTTAAGGATTAAACATCATTATGGCAATAACATAGACATTGAATGGGTGTATGACGGTAAAAAGATCTACTACCTGCAGGTACGGCAGATTACCGGAAGAAAGGACCTGAATATTTACTCCAACAAAATGGCCAGGGAAATGCTTCCCGGCCAGATCAAACCTCTTGTATGGTCAGTTAATATTCCCATGGTAAACGGGACATGGATAAAATTGCTGTCTGAGATTACCGGGCTGCTCGATATCAAACCTGAAGAGCTTGCAAAACCCTTTTATTACCAGACTTATTTCAATATTGCAGCGCTGGGAAGAATATTCAGCAAGTTCGGCATGTCAACCGACAGCCTTGAATATCTTATGCTCAGGGACGACAACTCCAGGCCTTCATTCAAACCCGGTATTAAAAGCCTGAAGCATGTTTTTCGCATAGTCAGATTTATAAAGGACAAACTCGATTTTGAAAAAACATTCCTGAGAGATTTCAATCAGTTAACCGCCGATTGCAGGAATGAAGAAGATCATCTGAAAAAGGGGATCAGCCTCTCAAATTACAATTCGGATTTCAACAGGCTTTTCGAACGGGGCAAAAGACTTGCCTATCTCAATATTGTTACCCCCATGCTGATGTCATATCATCACAGAGGGTTAAAGAAACAACTGACAAAAGCTGGTCTCGATTATGATAAACTTGATTTCCGGCAGGATTTCCCCGGTCTCCTCGATTATAATCCTCTCCCCTTCATGGCAGAAATAAAGAAAAAGCTTGATGATCTGCCTGGTCCGGTAAAGGAGCAATGTGTAACACTTGAAGAACTGCGGTCGGTCAGTGAGGCAGAAAGTATTTTGGTAGAAATGGACAGGTTTTTGAAAACATTCGGCCACCTTAGTGAAAGCGGAAATGATTTTTCCTTTTCAAAATGGGAGGAAAATCCCGAACAGGTTTTCAGCATGATCCTGAAATCTGCACAGCCTGAAAGCAAAGGAGAAATGTACACCCTGGAAAGCCTGGCAGGAAAAGGGCACAAAATAAAATCTTCCCTGATCAAAGCTTATACAAGGGCGGGCAAGTACAAATTGTACAGGGAACAGATCAGTTCATTGTATATATATGGTTATGGCCTGTTCCGGCGCTTTTTCCTGAACCTGGGTCAGGAACTGGTTAAAAAGGGCATCATTATTTCTGATGATGATATCTTCTACCTGAGGAAGGAAGAAATCGATACTTCCGTTGAAAACATCATTTCATCACATTATGTTACTTATCATGAGATAATTCAGAAAAGGAAGCAGGAAATGGAAGACACAAAAGGAATTGTTTTGCCTCAGGTTATTTACGGTGAAGAACCTCCTGTTTTTGAAAAAGGCAGGTTAAAAAACCATTACGGCACCGGCACTTCTTCCGGATCATACACAGGTATTACAAGAGTTGTGCAGAGAACCGGGGAATTTGACTCCGTCAGCAAAGGGGATGTTGTCCTGATCCCTTTTTCGGATGTAAGCTGGACTCCGATCCTCATAAAGGCAGGAGCAATTGTATCGGAAACAGGCGGCTTACTTTCCCATTGTTCGATAATAGCAAGGGAGATGGGTATACCGGCCCTGGTTTCTGTTGAAAATGCCTGTGCAATAGGTAGCGGATTAGCCGTAACTGTTGATGGATCCAACGGTATCCTTACAATACACGACTATGAATGAAATAATACTCTGGCTTGAAGCAAAACCCTGGCTGCTGGCATCATTATGCAGCCTGACAGGCTATCTCTTCGGATCAATCTCCTTTGCAAGACTTATCTACTCAGGAGTGACGAAAGGGAAAGAGCTTGAGTTCTATTCCGAACCAGTTGCAGATTCAGATGAGACATTCGACACCAACTTTGTGAGCGCCTCGCTTGTGAATAAACGGATAGGAGCAAAATATGGATGCCTTACATCTCTGGCAGATATTCTTAAAGTTGCCCTTCCGATGCTTCTGGTAAAATTGCTTTTCACTTCCGAACCTTACTATCTTCTTGTAGCGGTATTTGGCATGATAGGACATTATCTTCCCGTTTATTATAATTTCGTCGGAGGAAGAGGAGAGACCATTATGCTCGGATCGATGTTTGTCGTGAGTTGGTTTGGCACATTGCTGGTCAACCTTGTTTCCACAATACTCGGTTTTATTACCGGAAGTGTGGTGGTACTCAGGTACGCCGGCTATTATCTGATGATATTCTGGTCGTGGAATCATTTCAAGGATTGGAGGTATGCAGCTTTCATGCTCATTATGAATCTGCTGTTTGTCTTTTCGATGAGGAAGGAAATCGCCAGGGTACTTGAACTAAGGAAGAAAGGCCTTCTCAGAATGACAGGAGAGGAACTCTCGGAGGCAATGTTCATGGGAAAAGGGATCGGCAGAGCTATCGACAGATATAGTCTTCCCGTTTTTTTCAGGAAATTAATGACCAGGATAAATAAAAATTCTGGCTGATGGAAAAAATCAGAACATTCTTTTTAATATTGACCTTATCCTGTCTCACAGCTCAGGCTCTGACTGCTCAAAAAGCGGGAGTAAAATTTGATAATAAAGTAAGCGGCTGGGGAAGCGCCGGCATAAATAATCCGGTAAACTGGCAGATGGGTGCCAGATACATTCCCACCCTGAGCCCGTGGCTGAAAATAAATGAAACAAGCCGGATTGATGCTGAGCTTTCATTTAATACATACGGGAATCTGTTGTTCTCAGGATTTAATTTCGATACCTCAGGTTATGATCTGAAACCATACAGGCTCTGGCTGAGGTACACAACAACAAATCTTGAGATCAGGGCAGGGCTTCAGAAGATCAATTTCGGATCAGCACTTATTTTTCGTCCTCTTATGTGGTTTGACAAGATGGACTTCAGGGATCCGCTTCAGCTTACTGATGGCGTTTACGGGTTGCTCGGGCGATATTACTTCAACAACAATGTTAATATCTGGCTCTGGACCCTGTACGGGAACAAAAAAGAAAAAGGCTGGGAGATTGCCCCTTCTCCGGGTAAAAAACCCGAATTCGGAGGCAGGTTGCAGATCCCGGTGCCTAAAGGTGAGGTGGCAATGAGCTATCATAACCGTAAAGCTGATTATTCAAGGCTGTTTTCAGGGATTCCATTCGTCACCGATACGGTTTTTTCTGAACAGATGTTCGCTTTCGATGGCAAATGGGATTTAGGCGTAGGATTATGGCTTGAATATGTAAAGAAACTCAATGATGAAAAGAATAAGCTGATGAGCAGATGGGAAACCTACTATTGTCTTGGCATTGATTACACCTTTAATGTAGGAAACGGCCTTAGCCTCACTTCGGAGTTTTTCCACTATTCAAATACGGCAAGGGAAGGACAGGTAAGGACGAAAAGCAATTATTCCACTCTATCCCTGAATTATCCTCTCTTCCTTTCGCACAGTATTACAGGTCTGGTATATTACAACTGGGACGCCAGGGAATGGTATCGTTTTCTGAATCTCCAGCTAAAATACGATTACTTAAGCTTATATTTGATGGCCTTCTGGAATCCGGATGAGTTTACCCTTTACAAAGGGGGAAGCGATAATAAACTTTTTGCGGGGAAAGGATTTCAAATAATGCTGGTTCTGGATATTTAACTTATTTCAAAATGGATAATGAGATAATAATTAAGATCGAGGGACTCAAGAAGCACTTTCCGATGGGTACCGGTAAATTTACCGCTCTGAATGGGATAGATCTCACTTTTGGCAAGGGGGAGTTTGCCGGGATAATAGGGCCGAGCGGTTCAGGGAAAACAACTCTCCTGAACATAATCGGAACACTTGACGCCCCTTCGGAAGGCAGTGCCGTAATACTCGGTCAATCGGTCGGTACTCTGTCCCCCCTTGCGTCGGCAACACTGCGTAAATCAAAACTTGGATTCATTTTCCAGACTTATAACCTGTTTCAGGTTTATACGGTTTTTGAGAATGTTGAATTTCCTCTTCTTCTGCTTAATTACACCACTGCGGAGAGAAGAAAGATGGTTATGAACGCTCTCGAGTGGGTAGGTATCTCTGATAAAGTAAAATCAAAGCCTCCCCAATTATCCGGTGGTGAATGCCAGAG
>CAZTDW010000075.1:0-17185 GCA_964611835.1 uncultured Rikenellaceae bacterium
AAGGAACGCGATTTTGTATATTGTATCTGAAGTAAGTGTCGATATTGTCTGGATCATTTCATATTCAAGGCCTTCGACTGAATGGAGGAGGTTTTCCTCTGCCGATACTGAAGGATTATTTTTAAGGAAGTTAACAGGGACCTCAATTCCATTGAAATTGAGGATCATCCCGGGAAAAACAATCTTCTGGCTCGATCCGCCTTCCTGGTCGCCCGCCTGGATATTTACCGGATTGAGTCCTTTGCCTATAAGTGACTGGTACATTGCTTCCCTTTTCTTCTGATCTTCTCCTTCCGACGGATTCAGGAAAGCAAAATCGACCCTGCTGCCCGACGCGATCCTGAACTCATCAAGCATCTCTCTTACTGATCGCTTCAACCGCTTAAACGGGATAGGCATCTCACCATCAAGATAAACCTGGATGAAAACATCACTTTTCAATTCTGACAGCACCTTCCTTGTCGGATCAGAAAGGGTATACCTTCTGTCTTCAGTCAGATCAAGTCTTATTTTAAGGAAAGAAAGAAGAACCGCAATGAAAATGATGACCGCGAATGCAGTAATAAACTCAATCAGGCTCTTTTTCCTGATAACCTTTATATTGTAATTATCCC
The DNA here is from genome assembly GCA_964611835.1 of uncultured Rikenellaceae bacterium. Classification (GTDB taxonomy): domain Bacteria; phylum Bacteroidota; class Bacteroidia; order Bacteroidales; family VadinHA17; genus LD21. Next base: position 615 of record CAZTDW010000075.1, read on the forward strand.
TCATCCTTCAGCTTTTCTCTCTCCATTTTCTTGATATCAGCACCAGCCTTGTTGCTTCGTTGAAAATTACAACCACTGCGGTGAAATACATAATATCACTAATATCGATAACGCCCCGGCTCATTGATTTGTAATGTTCATTTATCCCAAGTTTGATAACGAACTCATCAATTTTTTTCAGTCCGGGAACATATGCAAATGAATCAAATCCCATAAACATGAAGAAGGCGATGACCACTGCCAGAATAAATGCTATAACCTGGTTATCGGTAAGCGAGGAAGCAAAAATTCCTGCTGAAGCATAAACGGCAGCCAGGAAAAAGAGTCCGACCGAGGCTCCAATGACTGCTCCCTTGTCAAGATTTCCGGGAATTTCCCCAAGTCTGTAGACTGAGATGTAGAATACGATGCATGGCAGCAACGCAAGCATTACAAGGGCAACCGATGCCAGATATTTGCCGTACACTATTCCCCTTTCGCTTACAGGTCTTGAATAGATCAGTTCAATAGTGCCAAGCCTTTTTTCTTCTGCAAACATTTTCATGGTAACGGCAGGTACAAGGAAAAGGAAAACCCAGGGAGAGATCAGAAAGAGTGTATCCAGACCCGCATAGCCGCTGTCAAGGACATTAAGCTCTCCGGGGAAGACCCACATAAACAATGAATTGATAAGCAGGAATACAATGATAACTATATGGCCAGTCAGACTGCTGAAAAAACCACTGATCTCTTTTCTGAAAATCGCGAGCATGTTATAAAGCAAACGGCAAAAATAAACAAATAACTTTTGATCATAATTTTATTCATTCAATATTATCTCAGACCTTAACTCCGATAACCATAATATCATCAGTCTGATCTTCATTATTTTCATCTCTCCATTTCTCAATCTCCTCGTTAAGCCTGTCGCCCTGTTCCGGCAGGGTGAATTCCTGAATTGATAACAGGAAGCTTCTGAACTTGCTTCGCTGGTATTTTTTATGGTGCCTGCCTCCGAACTGATCACAGTATCCGTCAGAAAATATATAAAGTGTATCACCTACACTTAGTTTTATATTATCGGAAAGGAAATGGTAGTAATCTGCACCTATGCAAATATCTTTGGAATTCTTTGCCTTATACTCCATCAGCTCCCCTCCGGTGATGCGGTAAAGCGGATTTACCACGCCTGTATAGGAAAGCACATTTGAGCCAACATCGAGGACACAGAGAGATATATCCATATCATCCGACATGCTGGTTCCATTCTCATCATCCCTGAGAAACCTGTGAATCTTCGAATACAGATGTTTCAGGATCTGGTGGGGATCTGTAAGTCTGATCTCGTTCACTGCCTGATCGATGATACCAAAACCCAGGGTACTCAGGAGGGCCGCCGGAATTCCGTGTCCGGTGCAGTCGGCAGCGGCAAAAATTATCTTATCTTCAACCTTACTGAAAAAATAGAAGTCGCCGCTTACGATATCCTTTGGCTTATAAAGGATGAAACTCTCCTGAAAACATTCCCTTATAAACAGATCATCAGGCAGGTAGGTCTTCTGGATGTGTTGGGCATAGTTGTAATTTCCTTCAACCTCCCTGATTGCATCCTCTATTTTCTTATTTCTGACCTGCACCATTTCCTCGACCTCCGGAGATAGGTTTACCATTCTCCTTATTTTGTCATTCAGGTCCCTGGTCTCGACAAGTATACTATGAATGCTGCTGTGAGGCCTGATTGCATATGAAAGTTTTCTTATCAGGTTGGGATTTGCCGGAAATACTTCATATCCTATGTCTTTAAGGAGGGCCGGAATCAGTCTGACAAGCTCCCTGTCTTTCTCCTTTTCAGCTTCAGGAAGTTTTTCATAAGGCACAAGGCCCGGATGGGTCTTCTCTTCATTATTTCTTGTCTTCCCGGGAACCCAGCCATGCAGCCTTTTATCCCAGCACCATCTCAGGTGCTCAACCACGGCCATCGTTTCAATCTCGTCGTGGCTGAGGTGAAGGGCCAGTGGCCTGTGGCCAGTTGCTACCGGTTTGATTTTATATCCGATTGATAAAAGCTTTGTTGGTATATGATATGCATTATCAATATTGGAATACTTTATATCGTCGGAAAGATCATCAAAATCATGCAAAGCAGTGGAACCGGGATCCCCGGCAGTAAAAAGCTCAGAAACAGATGAGCTTCCAGTTTCTATAAAGCTCTTTTTTCGTATTTCATGAAGATAGCGTGAATGAATTGTTTTAGCAAGCCTGTGTGTGAATTTATCGCTGATTTCAGTTATCTCTTCGGGTCTTATTATCTCATACCCAACCTTTTTAAGCACAACCGGAATAAGGTAATTTATTTCGATAAAAAAAGCTTTGCGTTTTAAAGGGATCCTGTGGTATGGCTCTGAATAAAGAGCCGGCTCATCGACAGGCACGAACGGATTTGTTTTAAGCCTGCACCTTAGCTGGTCATAATCACCCTTTGCCATTTTCTCAATATCACTATCAGGAATAAGGCAGGTTCGGCAGAAAGTGGCATAAGGACGCATTAATAGCCTGAAAGCTTTGAGCTTGGCCGGTATTCCGGCCACAAAGGCGAGCCAGAATCCCTTTTCTTCATCCCTGAGATCATTGAATTCACTGCTTAAGTCAAGGGGAAACGAGAACAAATGCCCGGCCCGTTTAATATCCGAATGTACAATAGCAGCAAGACGCCTGACAAATCCATCAATATTATCTCCGGTATTATCAGTTAAATTCTTATCCGGCACCTCCCGGGGATCAAGAATAATCTCCGACCACATTTTGCTGTATCAGATTTCTGGTTCGTTGGCTCTGAGAATGAATTCAAAAGGGACTCTGGCTATCCTCGACATTTCCCTTCCTGCCTCAAGCATATCAAGATCATTCTCCTCATAGTGCCAGTTGACTGCGATATTCATTCCTCCTGATTTTGCAGCAGCAATCTGTTTGCATAAATCCAGAAGGTATTTTGCTGAAGTCGAGTTGAAATATTCAAAATCGAAGTTTATCGCAATTGATTTGTCATCTTCTCTCATCCCGTAAGGAGAATGTGAAAAATCATCAAACCATTTCAGAATTTCCCCGTAGAAATTAGCTACATCAGGAGGGCGTGATTCACCTGAAATGACAAAACGGTCTCTTTCGGGATCAAGTGTCACTTCAGGAGAGAATGAAGTCTTTTCAATAACTAACTTTCTCATAGTATACTTGTTTAATGATATTTGCATTTCAAAATAAGACAAGTCGTCCCTGATATCAGTAAATCTGAAAACGATCCTGTTACCCGACTTAAGCTTCATTATGATAAAACCCAGGCCGGCTCCGTTTTCCTCAGGAAGGGATTCACGGTTAATGTTTTTCTCATAAAGGGCTATAAGATCATTATCGGTCATTGAATTGACCCGGTTCAGTATCATCGTAAGCAAACATGTCTTTTTCTCGTTAACAGGATTGCCGCTGGATATTAGTATCCTTTGATCCTCCACCACAACTGAAATATAGGGTTCAGGAATATTGTCCCCCGGAATTTCCCTGGCAGAATATCTCTCAATATTTTCGAGGCACTCCACTATTATTGCATATAATCTTTTACCTGTAGTCAGGTGAAGACTTTTATAATTCCGGTCATCCTTAAGAATCTGTAAAAGATTGTTTATCTTTTTATGGTCGACAAAACCGGTATGTTCGATAATTGTAGCCGGCTCATTCATACTAATGGCAGTTATAATTCAGACCCCTCTTAATATCCAACTTCAAAAATGATCACCTGAAGTGAAACAAAAATTTCTATAATTAACGATAAAATATTAACTTCAAATGTTTTAGACAAATATAATCTTTATAAGCTTTTTTCGGTTAAAAAAGAGCATTTTTATCCTAACCTGTTGATTTGTTTTTGAACTATGAGTGAAACAGTTATTGAGGCATTGGTGCGCCTTTTTGCGCTTATAAGCGATATTCATGAGGAGACCGCTATCGTCAGCCGGAAAAAAGATGTTGTGAAGCTCTTTCTTGAACGCCATTTGAACAAGGAAATGGTAGTAAGATACATGGAGCAGTTTGAGGTTTTTCTTGCGCAATACAATTCAGAGGTTATTGAAAGAGGAACGATCAGGGCAAGGAAGCATGTAGCATTGAATTCAATAAAAATCCTGGCAATCTGTGAAAAGATTAACACTGAACTGCACCAGAAGCAAAAAATCTATGTAATCGTTCAGCTGCTGGATTTCATTTCCTATGGGGAAGAGATAACTGAGACCGAACTGGATTTTGTGGATACCGTCGCAAGCGCATTTAATATCCCTGATAAAGAATATGGCAATATCAGGGAATTCATTTTAAGTGATGTTAATAGTGTAAGGGATAAAAGCAAAATACTGATAATAAACAGCTCGAAAGAATCTGTAAACCCTGAAATAAAACATCTCCTCGACTCAAATCTTAAAGGCAATATCTCATTTCTGCAAATATCAATCACCCTGACCTATATTATGAGGTATGACGGGGATGAAGACCTTTACCTCAACGGACAGATTATTTATCCGGATCAGACGTATATCTTCGATCAGGGTTCAACAATAAGAGGCGCAGGAATCAAAACCGTCTATTACAGCGAAATAAGCGGACTGATCGCCGAAACATCCCGGAAATTCAGGGTATCGCTCGATGCAGTTAACGTGTCATTCAGGTTCACCAACAGCAGCAATGGCATCCAGAATCTGAATTTTCATGGAGAAGAAGGAAACCTGATCGGGATAATCGGCGGCAGCGGAGTAGGCAAATCCACGACTCTGAGCATACTCAACGGGACTTTAAAGCCACAGGGCGGAGAGGTTCTGATAAACGGATACAGCGTTTACGATGAAACTAACAATGACACGCTAAAGGGAGTTATCGGCTATGTACCTCAGGATGACCTTCTGATAGAGGAGCTGACAGTTTTTCAAAACATTTACTTTAATGCAAAACTTTGCCTTAGCAATCTGAAGGATAATGAAATAATTGGGGCTGCAGACAAGATCCTTGCTGATTTTGATCTTCAGGAAATAAAGGATCTCAAGGTTGGAAATCCACTTAAGAAAGTAATAAGCGGCGGACAGAGAAAAAGGATCAATATCGCGCTTGAGCTTCTGCGGGAGCCTACCATCCTGTTTATCGATGAACCAACCTCAGGTTTGTCTTCTGTCGATTCCGAGGTAGTTATGAACCTGATCAAAGGTCAAACCCATAAGGGAAAGCTTGTTGTGGTAAACATTCATCAGCCTTCTTCCGAGATCTACAAGATGTTCGATAAAATCATGATCATTGACAAGGGAGGATATCAGGTTTTCTTCGGTAATCCGTCGGAAGCCATTACCTATTTCAAGACCATGACAAACCACTCAAATCCGAAGGAAGACCAGTGTACGAAATGCGGAAATATAAATACTGACCAGATCCTTCAGATCATTGAAGCAAAAGTGGTGGACGAACATGGCAAAACCACCCGTACAAGAAAAGTGACACCGGCTGAATGGGCCGATAAATATACTAGGTCGGGCACTGGTGCCATTAAGAGGGAAGATGTAAAAAAGCAGGAGATCCCAAAAAGCAATTTCAGCACTCCGGGAATATTAAAGCAAACTTTTATCTTTTTTACCCGTGATATCCTATCCAAGCTGTCGGATAAGCAATATATCCTGATAAGCCTTCTCGGGCCACCGGTACTGGCATTTTTTCTGGCATATTTCACACGATCTTCCAGAGGAGACATTTACACTTTCAGCGAGAATGACAATATCCCGGCATATCTTTTCATGGCAGTGATTACCTCGCTGTTTTTCGGGTTAATGCTCAGCTCTGAAGAAATCATTAAAGACAGGAAAATCCTCAAAAGAGAAGCATTTCTGAACCTGAGCTGGTTCAGCTATCTGAATTCCAAAATACTGATAATGTTCATGCTTTCAGCAATACAAAGTGCTTCTTTTGTTATTATCGGGAATGCGGTCCTCGGGATAAAAGGGATGACCTTAAGTTACTGGCTTGTGCTTTTCACAACATCATGTTTTGGCAATATTCTGGGCCTTAACATCTCTTCGGTTTTTAATTCTGTGATCACAGTCTATATAATCATACCGTTTATAATAATTCCCCAGCTGCTGTTCAGCGGAGTGCTGGTCAAGTTCGACAAGCTGCATATCAGCAGTCAGTCAGCTCATGAATATGTCCCGTTCATAGGTGATGTAATGACTGCCCGATGGTCGTTTGAAGCACTGGCTGTCAAACAGTTCAGGGACAATGGCTATGAGAGGAACTTTTTCGTGCATAACCTGGCCGAGAGTCAGAATAATTATTATTCATCCTTCCTTGTCGACGAACTGAACAAGGAACTATATGTCTGCATCCTCTATCGCGACAGTTCCGACTACAGAACCAGTGTCATGAACAGTTTTGAAAGACTCAGACTTCACATTGATTATCTGGCGGAGAAATCTGGAATTAATCCGGGCAAATGGAGGGATTCGGTTTACTATGAAAAGTTCAGCGGCAATGTTGAAAAACAGACTGCTGCTTATCTTGGCACCCTGAAAAAGCACTTTACCGACCGGCAAAAGGAAGCAAAATCAGCCAAAGATGCAGTCAGTGTTCAGCTTCTGGAAAAATACGGGAATGAGAAGATGCTTGAAATGCGCAACAAATATGAGAACAAGCAGTTAAAAAGAATCGTGCTGGATGCCGACAACCTCGACAAGACCTTCAGGCTTCCTGATAAGATCGTGCAGAAGGCTGACCCCGGATATATGGTTCCTGTGCTTCGGAACGGAAGAGCCCATTTCTACGCCCCATATAAACAGATCTTCAATTATAAAGCTGACACTTTCCTTTTCAATATCCTGGTTATATGGCTCGAGTCGCTTGTTTTTTACTTTACTCTTTACTCAAAAATTTTCAGGAAACTGTTTACTTTTATCGGGAGCCTCGGATATGAGAAACCCGAAACCTGATGAAGTTTAAAGTGATCGAAACTGCTGAAAGATCCTGAATTCCTTTACTTACTGCGGTAAACTCCTGGCATTTTTGATGTCGGAAATAATGACATGGGAATAATAGAACTGCAAAATCTGCCTGTAATTAAATCCCCGCGACGCCATTACCATTGCTCCTTCCTGGCACAAGCCCACGCCATGACCGTAACCTTTCCCCCTGAGAATTATCGAATCGCCGTTTCGCGTAACAGAAAAAAAAGATGATCTCAGGCTCAGGTCATCCCTGATTTTAGTGAACGGCAGGGAGAATGATCCTGTCCGATAGTTTTTCTGACGCGTAAGCTGGGCAAAATTAAAGTCAGGTTTACTCCCTGCTGGAAAAGTGCAGCCTGAGTTTCTCAGATAATCTTCCCACACATCAACGGGGATAGTTTTTGTCCATCTTGCGCTCCTTGATCCGGAACAGTAAGGATCGATAACTTTCTTAAGGTAAGGCTGCCCTGACAGCCATACATTTTCTGAGGATTCGGTCTCTCCACCGCAGTTTGAATGAAAAGCCGACATAATAGGCAAACTGTCACGCCCGAGTACTACCAGCCCGGTGGTCTCAGTCACAGCCTTATTGATCAGGGAATTGGTTGAATTACCCATATAAGCCTGGCAATGAGTATCATCGCAGAGATTATACCTGTCGATGATATGCCTGTTCATATACCTGTACAAATAGGTTCTAACAAGAAGTGCCTGGGTTTTTATGTACGCGATATTCCTGCCTGTTCCGCCTTCAGCCTGTACTACTCCGGCAATGTACTTCTCGATGTTACATGTATTTATCATTACCAGGAAACCCAGATCATGCAGGCATTGAAGATCGCCGTCATAAACCCGGCCAGCAACCGGTTCACTGTTTATCCTGACAGAAAAAAGATCGTTACCGGTCATGCCGTTCAGGATCAGGGAATCGCATGCGAATCCTTTGTTACCATGGGTCTTGACAGCCACCTTACCTTCATAGAATGTAAATATGACAGTTTCCCCCTTTTTAAGGTAAAACGGATCATTATCGTATGTGTCCAGCCGGTAATTGCCTTCCCTGACATTAAAAACAATCCAGTTGAGAGGTTTTGCTGCGAACAGTCGTATTTTGACCTGCCCTGCCGCTTCCGTGGCAAATAAAATCAGAAAAAACTGTATTGAGAGAATTATTCTGTACATAATATCTGAACACTGTCACCTGATGGATTTTCATCCGTAACTGGCTTTCTACTTATCAATTTCAGTGAATTCCCGCAAAATCACTCCTTTGCCGGACCGGCATTTCTCCTTTTCATTTCATCAAGGCTTCCGACAATATCCGCAGCTACCCTTTCAGAAGCTCCCGGATGTCCGAGGATGCTTCTGACCTTCCTGTAACCTTCCAGCATCCTGTTTCTTTCCGAACCTCCCGTGAGAATTGATTTGAGTTCTACTGAAAGATTCTTCCTGTTCAATGAGTACTGGATCAGTTCCCTTACAATTTCTTCTCCCGCAATCAGATTGACAAGTGAAATATATTTCACTCTTATCACCATCCAGGCAATGAGCATTGATAAGAAGTCGCCCCTGAAGCATACTACCTGAGGGGTGTTAAAAAGAGCAGCCTCGAGAGTGGCAGTTCCTGACGCAACCAGCGCCGCATCAGCAACGTGAAGAATTTCATAGGTTTTATCCCTGATAACCTTAAGTTTATAACCATCGGTTATCTCATTATACAATGCATCGGGAAGATTATTGACACCTGCAACTACAAACTGATAATCAGGAAATTCAGGAATTATTTCAACCATACGCGGGAGGATCTGCCTGACTTCGCTCTTTCTGCTTCCGGCCAGAAGCGCGATGACAGGCTTATCTTCCAGGCCAAGAGACTTTCTGCACGCCTGTTTGCCTGGCAAAGAGGACAACTTTACTTCAGTTTCATCAAGCAGCGGATTCCCGCAATATATAGCCCTTACATTATGCTTTTTGTAAAAAGCGATCTCGAAGGGGAAAATGATGTACATCCTGTCTACATACTTCCTGACCTTTCCGACCCTTTTTTCATTCCATGCCCATAATTTGGGCGATATGTAATAAAATACCGTAAACCCATTTCTTTTGGCAAACTCCGCGATTCTCAGATTAAAGCCGGGATAATCTATCAGGATTATCAGATCCGGATTTGATGCCATGATCTGACTTTTGCACAATGAAATATTCTTATTTATGCTACGGATATTCTTCAATACTTCAACAAAGCCCATGTAAGCTGTTTTCCGGTAATGCATAAGAAGCTTTGCGCCTGAAGCCTTCATCTGGTCACCACCCCAGCACTCTATTTCAGCCCCCGGATCAGCTTTAAGCAGCTCGCTTACAAGATTGGCCCCGTGAAGATCACCTGATTTCTCACCTGCTATAAGAAAATATCTCATACAAGAAATTTAACTGTAAAAACCAGAATTGCCCAGGCAATGGTTATACCAAGTACACCCCTCGAGGCCCTTAGCATATCAAGACGGTTAAATATCAGGAACAGTATCAGGTTGGTGAAAACACTCAGCGAGATTATATGGGTCAGTATATCCGCATTGGCAAGTTTGCGGAAATATGATGCTATACTCAAGTTGCCTCCCGAAAAAAGCCAGAACAGGCATGCTGCAAGAACGGGCAGTACGAATCCTGCAATTGCGCCAATCCCTGTTTTATCATATTTCTCAGTTCCGGTCATACAGCGAATCGTTCTTTTAACCTGTCAATGTAACCGTAAGCTGTCATGTCGACCGAGACAGGCACCACCGAGACATAACCGTTTGACAAAGCCCATTCGTCGGTGTCTGTTGCATCAGGCTCATGATTATTGAACATACCTGTAAGCCAGTAATAGGTTTTTCCCATAGGATCTTTCCTTTTCTCAAATTCCTCCTTCCAGTTACCCCTCGCCTGGCGGCAGATCCTGATGCCCTTTATTTTTTCCTCGGGTATTGCAGGGATGTTTACATTAAGACATATCCCGTCAGGAAGTGATTCCCGGGCGATCTGCCCCATAACAATACGTATGAATTTTTTGCAGGGGGAGAAATCAGCCATTTTTGAGAAGCTTGAAAGAGAGAAACCCACCGAAGGTATTCCATAAAGACATCCTTCAAGAGCAGCCGCCATGGTACCTGAATAAAGTACGCTTACCGAAGCATTTGCTCCATGATTAATTCCGGACACAACCCAGTCCGGTTTTTTGTCAACAAGTTGATTAACAGCTATTTTAATACTGTCAGTAGGAGTCCCGTTACATGCAAAGACTTTTCTTCTGTCTGTTTCTTCAAGAAGTTTTACCCGCAGGGGCGTCTTTACAGTCAAAGCCTGCGACATTCCTGACATGCTCTCGACAGTAGATACCAGAACCACCTTACCAAACTCCTCTATGACATCGAGAAGGGTTCTCAATCCTGATGCATACAATCCGTCATCATTTGTAAGCAGAATCAACCGGTCACCTTTTTCAACCACCATTGTTCGAAAATATTTGAGTTACAAATATAGGCAAATACCGCTCCCATATTCAAAAATAACATGAATCTGTAAATCAACAGTCCCATTTAATCCACGTATTAAAGTTTGTCATAACTTGAAGCTACTTTTTCCAAAATGCTTACTTTTGCATTCCTGATATATATTCTAACATTTAATGAAGATTTCTTATAACTGGTTAAAGGATTACCTCAGAATAGATTTGGCTCCGCGCAGGTTAGCTGAAATTCTGACGGAGATAGGCCTTGAGATTGAAGCTGTTGAGGAATGGGAATCCTTAAAAGGAGGATTGAAAGGTATTGTGGTAGGGGAAGTACTTACATGCATCAAGCACCCTGATGCAGAAAAGCTGTCTGTCACGACCGTTGACATCGGCAGGGACGAACCGCTGCATATCGTGTGCGGTGCTCCAAATGTTGCCGCCGGACAGAAGGTTCCGGTTGCAACCGAGGGAACTGTTTTGTTTATCGGAGAAAAGCAGATTGAAATAAAAAAGTCGAAGATAAGGGGTGAGATCTCGGAGGGAATGATATGTTCTGAGGATGAACTCGGGTTAGGAAGCGATCATACCGGAATCATCGTTCTTGATAACGGGGCAAAACCGGGTATGCCTGCTTCGGAATATTTCAATGTGATCAGCGATACTATTTTTGTGATCGGACTCACTCCCAACAGAATCGACAGCGGCTCTCATTTCGGTGTAGCACGCGACCTTGCAGCTTATCTTAGCCTTAATACGGACGGATCCTTCCGGGCTCAGTTACCTTCAGTTGAAGGATTCAGACCCGACAACTGCAATAACACTTTCGATATTATTGTTGAAAATACAACTGACTGTCCGAGATATACCGGAGTTACAATAAGCAATATCAGCGTTGGTGAATCTCCTGAATGGCTGAAAAACCGGTTGAGGGCAATAGGTCTTAATCCGATAAACAATGTTGTGGACATCACCAATTTTGTTCAGCATGAAATCGGGCAGCCGCTGCATGCTTTCGATGCCGACCAGATAACCGGCAAAAAGGTGATAATAAAAAACCTTCCCGACAAGACAAAATTCGTAACGCTCGATGAAACTGAAAGAACACTTTCATCCCGCGACCTTATGATCTGCAATACAAATGAAGGAATGTGCATTGCAGGCGTATTCGGGGGCATAAGGTCGGGAATAACCACGTCATCAAAAAATGTCTTTCTCGAAAGCGCATATTTTAATCCTGTTGCTATCAGAAAAACCTCAAAAAGACATGGATTGCAAACAGACGCATCATTCAGGTTTGAAAGAGGCGCCGATCCGAACATTACCACATGGGCCCTCAAAAGGGCAGCAATCCTTATCAGGGATATTGCCGGAGGATGCATTTCCTCAGAAATTAAGGACATATATCCCCAAAAAATTGAGAACTGTCTAATTGAAGTAAGCTACGACAACATCAGGAGGCTTATCGGAAAGGATATAGAGAAAGACACTATTAAAAGAATACTGGCTCTGCTCGACATGATTATAAGGAAGGAAGAAAATGAAACTCTTCTTCTTGAGATCCCTGCATACAGGGTCGATGTAAAGCGTGAAGCTGATGTGGTAGAAGAGATACTTCGGATTTACGGGTATAACAATGTCCATATCAGCACTCATGTCAATTCAACGCTTACATATATCGACAAGCCCGACAAGGAAAAGGTTATAAATACAATTTCAGATTTTCTTTCCGGAAACGGTTTTTCAGAAATAATGTGCAATTCACTCAACCCGGCATCGTGGTATGAGAACAATCCTGATTTTGACAGTAATTCGATCGTACGGCTTGCCAATCCGCTAAGTTCAGACCTGAATGCCATGAGGCAGACCCTTCTGTTTGGCGGGCTTAATTCCATAATATGGAATGTCAACAGGCAAACCACTGATCTCAGGCTTTACGAATTCGGTAATTGCTATTTCAGAAAGAATTCAGATCACGATCTTCCCAGGGCAGATGATTTCATTGAGAAAACATCGCTTGACCTTTTTATCACCGGAAGTGCCTGCAGAGAAAACTGGAATCAGAAAACAAATCCTTCTGACTTTTTCCACATAAAATCAGCCACTGAAACGATTCTCAACAGGCTGGGGATTAAGCCTGATACGCTTCATCAGGATGACAGCAACAAAACCTGGTTTTCAGATTCCATTGCATATTCAAATAATAACAGGCTTATTGCAGAGTGCGGAAGGATATCATCGGGTTATCTGGTGCGGTTTGATATAGGACAGGATGTTTACTACAGTCATCTTGAATGGGAGATGATATTAAAGCTTGTCAGGAATAATAAGATCGTGTTCAGGGAACTTCCCAGGTATCCTTCCGTAAGGCGCGACCTTGCCCTCCTGGTAGACCGTAACATCCGGTTCAGGCAGATAAGGGATCTCGCTTTCCGGACCGAAAAGAATATACTGAAGGAGGTTGGATTATTTGACGTCTATGAAAGTGAAAGCCTTGGCATCAATAAAAAATCATATGCGGTAAGCTTTACACTCAGGGATGATCTTCAGACCATGACCGACAGGATCATTGATAAGGTAATGAATAACCTTATCAGGGTGTACGAGAAGGAACTGGATGCAAAGATCAGATAATTTCACCTTTCAGCTCATAATAAACCCGACCCGGATATCGTGAACAATATAATTAAGCGGATTGGTACATATTTATCGCTTGTGAAGTTCAGCCATACGGTTTTTGCAATGCCCTTTGCATTTATCGGCTTTACCCTGGCAGTGAGCGATAAGAATCATGATTTCAGCCTCAGGCTTTTGCTCCTGATAATCTTATGCATGGTATTTGCCAGAAACGCAGCCATGGGATTCAACAGGCTTGCCGACAGACGATTTGATGCACTTAATCCCCGTACAGGCAACCGTGAAATTCCCACAGGGAAAATAAGTCCTTCATCAGCAAAAATTTTCGTGATAGCAAACAGTCTGCTGTTTATAATAACCGCAGGTTTTATCAACAGGCTTACACTGATTCTGGCTCCGGTAGCCCTGGCAATAATCCTGGGGTACAGCCTGACCAAAAGGATTACATGGTTATGCCATTTTATACTTGGACTGGGTCTGAGCCTTGCTCCGGTCGGAGCATATATTTCTGTTACCGGCAGGTTCAGCCTTTTGCCTCTGATCTATTCATTCATAGTCATTACATGGGTCAGCGGATTTGACATAATCTATGCTTTGCTTGATGAAGAGTTCGACAGGGAGAACCAGCTTCACTCAATTCCGGCAGCAACTGGAAAAAAGAGGGCGCTTATCATCTCATCCATGGTGCATCTTGCAACTTTTATCCTTGTTGTAATTGCAGGTCTGGCAGGCACGGGGGGAATACTGTACTGGACAGGAGCAGCAATTTTCTCTTCCCTGCTGGCTTACCAGCATCTGATAGTAAAACCCGGTGACCTGTCAGGGGTAACTCTGGCCTTTCAGACTACCAATGGTTATGCAAGCATCCTTTTTGCCATTTTTGTGATTCTTGATCTTATTCTGAAATAACTTCTATGATCTGCCCTCGCACTGATCATAATTTTCAGACGTTTAATAACCGCCGATGGATCCGATAACTGTTAAAGAAGTACAAAGCCGCAAAGAGTTTAACCAGTTTATTTCCCTTCCCCACGAAATACATAAGTCTGACGCCAACTGGCTCCCCACTTTATTTTATGACGACCGTAAATTATTCAACAGAAAGCGGAATATTTTTTTCAGAAACTTTGATTCAATTTTTTTACTGGCTTACCGCGATTTAAGACCTGCCGGAAGGATAATTGCCCTGGTCAGAAAAAATGATCTGGAGGGAAATGACAGGGCATGCCGCTTTTGCTATATGGACGCTTATGATGATCCGCTTGTAGTACATTCACTTCTTGAAAAAGTTGAACGATGGGCAATGGACAAAGGTGCGAAAAAGATAATAGGGCCGCTGGGCTTCTCCATAAAGGATCCCCAGGGATTCCAGGTGGAGGGATTCGGTCATCCTCCTCTTTTTGCCACCTCGAATAATTCAGCATATTTGCCACTCTTAATTGAAAATGAAGGCTTTGAGAAAGATATTGATCTTGTAAACTACGTAATTGACATACCCACTGATTACCCTCCTTTCTACCGGAAAGCTTATGAAAGGGCCATGGGAAACAGCAGGATCAGACTCATCGAGTTCAAAACCAGAAAGGAAATTAAGCCGTACATCATTCCCGGCCTCGAGCTGATGAACGAAACATATGCGGAACAATATGGATATGTTTCCATGACGGAAGAAGAGAAACGGGATCTTTCCCGTGAATTTTTTCCGGTCCTTGACCCAGGTTTTGTCAAGGCAGTTGAATTTGAGGGTGAACTTGTAGGCTTCATTATCGGCATTTCTGATTTCAGCCGGGGTATTATAGCTTCAAAGGGACGATTGTTCCCTTTTGGCTTTATAAGGATATTAAGATCAATAAAAAAATCGAAAAAGCTGATTTTTGTGCTGGGAGGGATTAAGAAATCATTCCGGGGCCACGGAATAGATATTCTTATGGCAGTAAGGATGTTTGAAGCAGGGCTGAAACACGGCATGAAAGTAATTGACAGCCATCTCATTGTTGAATCAAACCGCAGGATGAGGGCTGAATATGAGATATTCAGCGGCAGACAGATAAAGAGATTCAGGATCTACAGGAAAATCATCAGAACCTGAACACCAGTGAGAGACCCAGGAGCTCCTTGAACTGGATCCTGGCTGTTTTTTTCTGCAGCCCGTCAGGGCCTAAAACGGGATCCCTGTCCTTTGTATAGAGAAGGGTTTTCGTATCATCATCAAAAATCAGATGTGTATTCAGCCTGATATCAGTAAACCAGTTCAGGCTGGCAACAAGTATCATCTCCCAGTCAACATCTATGTTTTGCGGGTTGTGGATATAGTTTGTGAAAAGCTGCAGTCTGTTTTTGACCGTAATCGTTTTAAGCGGCTTGAATTCATGTGATATCAGGACACTGGCACCAGGCTCATGTTTTGATTTGCGATCTGCTGCCACGCCATATTTTGTCTGGTCTATCAAAGCAGTGTCGGGAACGAAAGTCGCCTTGTAGGACAAGGGGGAAATGTTGATTGATGTAAGCTTGTTTGGTTTGTAATCAAGTCCCAATCCAAGGGTCAGCGTAGCAGGGTTTATGAATTTTGAAACAGGAACTGAATCGTTTGGATAGTCGTAACCTCTTGTGATCTGAGTTTTGAAAAGTGCCGTGGCACTGAAATCAAATTTTCCAAACGCCTTGTGATTAAGCTTGGAATTAGTTTCAAAAAGGTCGAGATTGGTTCTTACCCCATTGTTTGTCGATGCTATCAGCCCGTATTTCAACCTGACAAAATTATTGGCCGAAACCAGATATGGTTTGTTAACGTAATCTGCGTACCAGGTTACATCAAAAGCTGTTGTAATATTGCTTTCACCACCCTTTACCCAATTCGAAAGCAATCCCTGGTTCAGTGCCAGAATTGCTTCTGTACGGTGTTTCCAGAAATTAGTTTTGGTCACTATCTTTCTGATATCCTGAAGCGTGCTCTTGTCCTGCGACTCTACATTTACCCTGGCCCCCGAAATATTTCCCTGCATGGGAGGCCGCCTGAAGATAACTCCATGCTCAAGATAGAGGCCGATGGTGTTTCTTTCAGGGCTGCCGATCCATACCGTAACCGAATCGTTCAGATCGTTCTTCAGCCAGTAACGGACCATGAGATCCGACCTTGAGTTCAGCCAGATGCTCGTCTTCTTGCTGTTAAGCCCTGTTATGGAAACTATGCTTGAGTCACGGGCTTCAATAGCATTAAGCAGGACCGAAACGGCAGCCTTTATTGAATCACCCTGATAGGGATAGTGATAATACCTGAACGGGAAATCTGCATATGATGATGTTGCCTGATCAAGTGTATCCACAATTACCATCAGGGTAGTGTCTTTATACATAATTCCATCCGCTTTACCTTCAATTGATGATTTGATCAGTTCCTGAAAAACGGTGTCTCTTTTCGCCTCAACCACCAGTGAATCAGCCAT
>CAZTDW010000076.1:0-17181 GCA_964611835.1 uncultured Rikenellaceae bacterium
GGACAGGTTTTTGATACAGTCTCTTTTTTAACTCAACTCAAATGATTTGAGTTTTTTTGTCATTATATTTTTACTATTTTGCGCTCCTCAATCTTAAAAAAATGTCAGCAGGAAAAAAGGCAGTTTTATTAATTCTTATCATACTGGTTGCCGATCAGGCGCTAAAAATATGGATCAAAACCACAATGACGATTGGGGAGGAAATCAACCTTTTCGGCGACTGGGGAAGGCTTCATTTTATTGAAAACAACGGGATGGCTTTCGGAATGGAAATGGGAGGCAAAACCGGAAAGCTTGTTTTAAGTACTTTCAGAATTGTGGCCATTGGAGCCATAGGCTGGTTTCTCCGAAGCCTGATCCAGAAGAAAGTGAATATGGGGCTTATAATCACGGTCAGTGCAATAATGGCAGGAGCCATAGGGAATCTTATCGACAGCGCTTTTTATGGAATGATCTTCAGCGAAAGTTATGTGCGTCCGGCTGTAATGTTTCCTCCGGGAGGCGGATATTCTTCATTCCTTATGGGAAAAGTCGTCGATATGTTCTACTTTCCGGTAATTGATACTCACTGGCCCGACTGGTCACCCTTCAGACCAGGAGAATCACTGGTGTTCTTCAGGCCTGTTTTTAATATTGCCGACTCGGCAATAACCTGCGGCGTTCTGACAATTTTATTGTTCCAGAAAAGGCTTTTTAAGGACCTGGGATAAATCCTTTATTACATGCTCGCTTACTGCTGCGACTGGCAACAGTCGGATATGCATTCAAGTATTGTTGTCAGCCTGTTGCTTTTAAGATAATAATATGTGTTTTTCCCTTCCCTGCGTGAAGATAAAACACCTTTATCTTTCAGGATACCAAGATGATGTGACGCAGTTGATTGTTCTATTCCCAGAAGGTTGTGTATTTCTGTTACTGTTTTGTTCTGATTGTTTTCAAGACAACTCACAATAGAAATCCTTACCGGATGAGCAATTGCCTTAAGCATGTTTGATGCTCTTTCGAGATCCTCCGGATTTAAATTTTTTATCACCATTTATCATCAGTTTCGTAGAGCAAATATATGATTTTTTGAAATATATAATTTACAGTGAACTTAAACGGCAAAACATAAATCAATATTATTCTGAATCATAATGATTTTAATCCGGAATCAAAAAATAATGGCAAAGCATTTAAGCAACTGATTTATAACAAATACAAATCTGGTTTTTGAGCAGTCCATCATTAATTATTTATCATATATTTGACTAAATGAATATTTATGCCTGACCTGAGGGATATCAGCAGACCTGTTAAAGAGGAAATGGCCAGTTTCGAAGCCTACTTTGGAAAGACCATGCAAAGTGAGATCCCTCTTCTGAAAATCATCCTTAATTACATATTCCGCCGAAAGGGCAAACAGATGAGGCCACTGCTTGTTTTCCTGTCGGCAAAGCTCAACGGGGAGATCACCGAGTCGACATATGTGGCGGCTACCTTTATTGAACTTCTGCATACTGCCTCTATTGTACATGATGATGTGGTCGATGATTCAAGGGAACGGCGCGGTGCACTTTCAATAAATGCCCTGTGGAATTCAAAGATTGCTGTTCTTGTGGGTGATTACATGCTATCAAAAGGCCTTTTGATAGGTATTCAGAAGAGCAGCCCCGACATGCTGGAGATAGTTTCTGAAGCAGTGCAATCTATGAGCAAGGGCGAACTGCTTCAGCTCCAGAAAGCCAGAAAACTCAATATCAGGGAAGATGATTATTTTAAAATCATAAGCTGCAAAACTGCTGCCCTAATAGCTGCCTGTACAGCCTGCGGGGCAAGATCCGTCACTGAAGACCGGGCAACAATACTGCGTATGAAAGAATTCGGGGAAATGATAGGAATGGCCTTCCAGATCAGGGATGACATTTTCGATTATGAAAGCAACGGACTGACCGGAAAACCCCATGGTAATGACATTAAGGAGAAAAAGATCACGCTTCCTCTTATTTATTCCCTTGAAAAGTCGCCCATATTAAAAAAGAAGCATATACTCAATATTGTAGGAAGAAAAGACAAAAGCCGGGCAGATATCGATGAAGTAATCGCATTTGTAAAAGATCACGGCGGTATCGATTCCGCAAGCATTAAAATGAATCATTTCCGCGATCAGGCCCTTTCAATACTTGATTCTTACCCTGAATCTGAAGCAAAGAGATCGTTAAGGGATTTCGTTTACTATACTGCTTCAAGGGACAAATAGATTCCGGGGGTTATTTCCTGAATTTTATTAATAACACATTTTTATTCTGTCACATTCTCCTAAAAAATTTTGCGGGTCAGCCTTCTTACGGCCTGACATAAATTCAGACTCAGGCACTGGTTGTCTCAGGCGGCTTCCAGCTGAATCTTGGTAACTTTCCCCATATCCTTCTCATAATACCTTGATCCCAGGTAAAAAAGGATTGAACCTATCACCAGCACAAAAGGCAGAATGGACAAAGCATTCTGTATCGATGATTTGTCGTATATTTTCCCTACTATCAGCGGAGCCATTGATGATCCCAGCAGATTCTGTACCACCACCGCAATAGCATATGATGTTGCCCGAAGTCCGGGATGTATGACATCCTGGGTCACTGCTGAAGCACCTGAAATGAAAATCATGATTGATATGCCCATCAGAAGAAGCAGGATATACTGAATTAATCCCTTGAAGAAGAAAAGGGCTGCAAACAGCAGTACTGCCGAGATCAATGTTGATATCGAGGGCAGCAACAACCTGGCATTAATCCTGGTTTTTCTCCACCTGTCGGTAAGAATCCCTCCGAGGGGAGCTCCCACCAGGGCAAGTACCATAACTGCGCTGGCCATTGTGCCTGCCTTATCCTGAGGTAAATCCCTTACGGCCTGAAAATAGGATGCAAGCCAGGTAATAAGGGATGTAGTAACAAAAACAACGGCTGTAATTCCGAAGTAGGTATATATTATGGAAGGCTTGGAAATAAACTCTTTTACCATATCTTTCCTTTCCATCTTTATCTTCTTGTTTTGACCGTTGATAAACGAAAGATCAACAGTTTTGTAATCTTTTACAAACAGGAACATTATAGCTACCACCAGACCAGGAATAGCAACCAGACCAAAAGCATGCTTCCATCCCAGCTTCTCGGCGATGATACCTCCCAGCAATACTCCTATTGCTGTACCGAGAGGTATGGATGCATTCCAGATACCCATCATCTTCGAGCGTTTTTCGATTGGATAAAGCCCTGATATCATCGCGCTTCCGCCCGGAGCGTAACCAGCCTCTCCCACACCTATCAGCAGCCGTGCCATGAACAGCTGGACGTAATTGCCGGTTATCGCGCACAGGGCTGTGGCAAGGCTCCATATTATGGCCATAATTCCTATTGTCTTCGTCCTGCTCCACCGGTCGACAAGCAGGGATACGGGAAAAGTAAGTATCACAATGGCCCAGTAAACGGCCGACATGAGCATGCCGCTCTGCGTATGGGTTATCCCCCAGTCCCTCTCGATGGAGGTAAACATCGAAGTGATTATGGATCTGTCGATATAATCGAACATGTAAAGGAGAAAAAGAAGGACAAACACATAATTTGAATAACCTTTTGAAAAAAGGTATCCTTTTTGATCCCGGTCGGTTTTCATTGAGGTTTCAGGTTAAACTACCACCAAGTAAATACAAATTACTTTTTGTTGTTGTTTTTATATTAATTTTAAGTCTTTATACTTACTGAAAACAGGACCTGATGGTTTTATTTTTTCTTGTCGTATTTTAAATATCAATCAATGGCAACCTTAAAACAAATCGAGGAATTTTTAAGTTCAGAACCCCTGGCAATGGCAGGCGTTTCAAGAAATCCGAAAAAATTCGGCGCAGCTGCATTCAGGGAACTGAGGGAAAAGGGAATGAACCTTGTTCCCGTCAACCCTTATGCTGACAAGATCATGGGATATGATGCATACCGTGATGTCAAAAGCCTGCCTGATAATGTAAAGGGACTGATCATTATGACCAAAAAAGACCAGACTGCCGGCATTGTCAGAGATGCCAGGGAAAAAGGCATCAAACAGATCTGGGTACAGCAGATGGCTGACAGCAAAGAAGCATTGGATGAGCTTACAAAATCAGATATAAATTATATCACCGGGCAATGCATCCTTATGCACTACAAACCTTCCGGCATTCATAAATTCCACGGTAAACTGAAAAAATTCTTCGGACTGTTTCCCAAATAATACGCCGCCCGGGAAAACAAAAAATATGAAGATCTTGGAAAAAGATAATTTCAAACCGGCAAAAAAAGAAAAAGAATACCTGTTCAGCATTGAGTTTCTTGTAAGGGATTATGAATGCGACCTGCAGGGAGTGGTTAATAATGCAAATTATCAGCATTATCTTGAGCATGCGCGACATGAATTCCTGATATCACGAGGTATCAGTTTCTCTGAGCTCCACGACGATGGGCTGGACCTTATCGTCACAAAGGCAGAGATAGATTACAGATACCCGCTCCGGAGCCGCGACAGGTTCGAAATAAAAGTAAGCCTTTGCAGGGAAGGAAATGTCAGAATAGTATTTCTTCAGGATATTTTCAGGATCCCCGACGGAAAACTTATTGTCAATGCAAAAATTACAGGAGCTGCCACAAGGAACGGCCGGCCTGTATTTCCAGGCAATGAGCTCCTTTCAAAACTGGGACTGGTATAGTAATTGTTAAGGCATAAGGGATCATGCTTTTTAAATATTCTCCCTCTCAGATCCCTTATTAATAACAAGGCAAATGAAAATTATCTGGACTTACCTGAAACCTTTCAGGAACTGGCTTTTTCTTGCAATGGGACTTGCAGCAATTGCGCAAATTCTCGAACTTATTGATCCGATTATTTTCGGAAAGATCATTGACAATTTCACAATCAATACTGACGGCCGGAGCCAGGAGGAGCTCATAAATGGCGTGCTCAGGCTGCTGGCCCTTGCAATAGGCATTGCACTGCTGGCAAGAGTGGCGCATGCTTTCACTGATTATTTCACCCGTCTGGTTGTTCAGAAATTCGGACTTTCTGTTTTCGATGAAGGATTAAAGCACACCCTGCGCCTTCCATACAGTGAATTTGAAGAGACCAGCAGCGGACATGTCCTGTCATTGCTTCAGAAGGTCAGGAATGATAATGAAAGGTTCATCAACTCCTTTATTTCGTCCTTGTTCTCAGCATTGGTGGGAGTGGCATTCCTTATCTGGTATGCTATAACCAAACACTGGGCGCTGATCCCTGTATTCCTTATCGGTGTGGTCTGGATGGGAGGCCTTACAGGTCTTCTGAGCCGTAAAATAAAGACTATCCAACGCTCGGTAATTCAGGAGACTAACAAAATGAGCGGCACCATAACAGAATCACTCAGGAATATTGAATTTGTAAAAAGCATGGGGCTGACCTGGCCTGAGATCAGAAGGCTCAGGACATTCACAAGCAATATTTTCTCGCTCGAGATGAAAAAGGTGAAGAAGATCAGGACACTTTCTTTTTTTCAGCGGTCTGTGCTACTGATTCTCAAGGAATCGATATTGTTCATTCTCTTGTGGCTCATATTCAGGAATATGCTTACTACCGGAGAACTTATTGCAATGCAGTTTATCTCCACCCGTATCATGTTTCCGTTACAGGAACTCGGATCCATCCTGCTGGCCTACCGGGAGGCGGAAGCGTCGCTTCAGATATTCACCAGCCTCATGAAAAAAGAACCTGAATACAGGCCTGAAGAGCCTGTTGAAATAGGGGATATTGAAAATCTCCGTTTTGAAGATGTCAGTTTCCGATACCGCAAGGCAGATCATGATGCAATTGAAAATCTTTCTTTCAGCGTAGGAATCGGGGAAACGATTGCCTTTGCAGGTCCGTCGGGGTGCGGCAAATCGACCCTGGTAAAGCTTCTGGTAGGCCTCTATCCTCCTACCAGTGGCAATATTTATTTCGACGAAGTTCCGGCCAGGGACATAAGGTATAACAGGATGAGAAGGCAGTTGGGTTTTGTTACTCAGGATACACAGTTATTTTCAGGTTCGGTAAGAGCTAACCTTCAGTTTGTAAAACCTGATGCCACGGACGAAGAAATTCTCGAGGCTTTGAAAAAGGCATCTTCACTTAAAATTGTCGAAGAGTCGAAAGATGGCCTGGATACAATCCTGGGTGAAGGCGGAAAGATGGTTTCGGGCGGAGAAAAACAAAGACTGGCTATTGCAAGGGCCCTGGTGCGCAATCCGAGGGTACTGATCTTCGATGAAGCAACATCAGCGCTTGACTCACTGACTGAAGAAGAAATAACCTGCACGCTGAGGCAGATCTCAGCAGGGAAAAAACAGATCATTCTGATGATTGCACACCGGCTTTCCACAATAATGCATGCCGACCGGATATACGTACTCGAAAAGGGAAAGATAGTCGAGGAGGGAAACCATGAGGTCCTTCTTGAAAAGAAGGGACTTTATTATGCCATGTGGAGACAGCAGATAGGAGAGAGGGAATCTGTTTCGCGCTACGCTGCTTCCTGATCAGCTATAATACCTGTCAGTCAATATGATTTTTGCAATAAATGCTGATTTTTATGAATCAGCGATGAACATAAAATTCATTTATTTTGTTAATTTACAAAAATTTAATACTAAAAAACAGAACCATGAGAAACAGGAAACTTTCGAGAAGACAATTCATGACCACCTTAACAGCGGGTGCGGGTACTGTGCTTCTTGGCAATTTCGTTCAGGGTGCCCCTATAAAACCTGTTCCCGTTAAAGCAGATCCTTTCAAACAGATTGTACTTGGCAGGACGGGAATTAAGACCACTTTACTGGGAATGGGAACCGGTTTCAACGGCTATAACCGTACTTCTGCAATTGTCAGGGCGGGAACAGCCGAATCGGTTATACGCGAGTCATATGAAAAAGGCATTCGTTTCTTTGATTGCGCAGATTCATACGGTACCAACACCTATACTGCAGCCGCCCTTAAGGGCATACCCAGGGAAAATTACACGCTCGGCACTAAAATGTGGATCCTTCCGGGAGGCGTACCTGACAATGAAAAGGGCAATGCCGCAACATTGGTTGACCGCTTCCGCAAAGAATTGAAAACGGATTATATCGATCTCGTTCAGCTGCATTGTATGACAAGCGCTAAATGGACAACAGAGCACAAACAGTTTATGGATGATCTGGAGGATCTCAAGGCAAAAGGGATAATCCGCGCACACGGAGTGTCGGTACACTCCTTTGAAGCACTCGAGGCAGCCGCCGAAAGCCCCTGGGTTGATGTAATACATGTAAGAATAAATCCTTTCGGTGAGGCCATGGATAAAAAGGATCCGGCACTCATCGTTCCGGTTATCGAGAAATTTCACAGATCGGGAAAGGGAGTGATAGGAATGAAGCTCGTCGGAGGAGGAAAATTCAACAACGATTCTGTAAAAATCGATGAAGCCCTCAAATATGTTCTTAACCTTGGAACTGTCGATCTTATCATTATCGGATTTGAAAATACCGGGCAAATAGACGATTACGTATCAAGAATAAGGAAAATTCAGCTTGCCTGACCCTTTTATTTACATAGCTGTTAACTTATACAAAATGAAAATCAGGATTTCGCTGATAACGGCATTCTTGCTGGTCTCAGCATGCATTTATGCACAGGACGACAGGTTGTCGTCGTTGATACAAAAAGAGGCAACGCCCGAAAAATTATCCGGGGAATTTTCCTTCACCGAAGGTCCGGCTTCCGATGCAGCGGGGAATGTTTATTTCACTGATCAGCCCAACGACAGGATCATGGTCTGGACCACCGACGAAAAATTGTCCACATTCATGCAACCATCAGGAAGATCGAACGGTATGTTTTTTGACAAACAGGGATTCCTCTGGTCGTGTGCCGATGAAAAAAATGAGCTCTGGAAAATAAGCAAAGACAAAAAGACTGAGGTTATCCTAAGTGATTTTGACGGCAAACTCCTGAACGGACCTAATGATTTGTGGATTGCAAATGACGGAAGCGTGTTTTTTACAGATCCTTTTTATAAGCGGCCCTGGTGGAAGCATTCTTCAATGCCGCAGGATAAGCAATGTGTTTATTACCTGAGCCCCGACCGTAAAACGCTTAAACGCGTTGCAGAGGACCTGGTCCAGCCAAACGGAATAATAGGCACTCCTGA
Source organism: uncultured Rikenellaceae bacterium (assembly GCA_964611835.1). GTDB lineage: Bacteria > Bacteroidota > Bacteroidia > Bacteroidales > VadinHA17 > LD21. The sequence goes on from CAZTDW010000076.1 coordinate 8,201, forward strand.
CGGGAAAACACTTTATGTGGCCGATATCGGGAACAACAAAACATGGGCATACGATATAAAACCGGATGGAACACTTGCAAACAAAAGACTCTTCTGCGAGCTTGGATCTGATGGCATGACAATAGACAGAAAGGGAAATGTTTACCTTACAGGAAAGGGAGTAACGGTATTTGACAAAAAGGGGAACCGGGTTGGAAATATTCAAATTCCTGAGGGCTGGACTGCAAATGTCTGTTTTGGGGGTAAAGACCATAAAGACCTGTATATCACAGCAAGTAAAGGGCTTTACAGAGTAAAAACAAAAATGAAGGGAGCTTACTGACATCAAAAGACCTGAAAAAATTTTCTGGTTTTTTGCTTGTCTTAAATATAAATGTTTATCATTGTAACCTCATTTGAAATTCGTAGAGTACTTTTTCATTTTAATTTATTTCAAAACCAGGTACAATGGAAGGAACACGAAGGGCTGATGTAAAGCCGGGAATTGATGTGTTGATTGAGCTGATTGAGGACAAACGAACAGGGCGCCTGACAGGGGGAAAAGTTAAGGAAATACTCACAACCGCACCAATACATCCTCATGGAATAAAGGTAAAGCTTGAAAACGGACTTATAGGCAGGATCAAGGAAATTATAGTTTCAAACTGATCCGTTTAAATATTCCATTTTCATTCCACCCCATATCACTGCCATATTCAACCAGATTTAATCGCAGAAACTGCAAAAGCAGCCTAAATCTCGTTTATTCGCTGATTTTTTTACGGTTTGGCGAGGTTTTTTTTAAGTTTGCAATACTTAATTTATTTTATTCCTGTTTTTTATTATTCTACCTTTAACAAATAAACAGGCCGTTTCACTGCTGACATTTAGGAAATCGGTGGCGGCAAAGACAAATTTTCAATAGCGCCGATATGAAGTATGAAGATTTTCTGGTAAAAACCCTGGGCAAATGCGGAGTGATTTCTCCGCTGAAAGCTACCCAGCGTGAAGACAGTCCGCTTTATACATTTGTCCAGGACAATGAAAGGATCCTGTATGATGTAAGGGCAGAAAGCTTTAACAATTATCGTGATACCGGAGAACTTCCGGTATCGTTTGAAAAGGCCGGACCAAAGGAGAACATATTTTTTGAACCGGCAAAAACAAAAGTCGGTATAGTAACATGTGGCGGACTTTGTCCCGGAGTGAACAATGTGATCCGCAGCCTGGTCAACCAGCTCACATACAGATACGGCATCAGCAGGATACTTGGTATAAAATACGGATATGAAGGACTGATGCCAAGGTATAATCATCCGGTGGTTGAACTGACTGCCGATATGGTAAGTGAGATTCATAACTCAGGCGGTACTTTTCTGGGAACCTCACGCGGCAACCAGGATGTTTCTCAAATGGTTGATACACTGGAAATCCTCAATATCAACGTTTTGTTCTGTATTGGTGGTGACGGCACCTTAAGGGGTGCCCATGCGATTTTTCAGGAAATTGAAAAAAGGAACCTTAAGATTTCAGTCGCAGGAATTCCAAAAACAATAGACAATGATATTGATCTTATTCAGAAATCATTCGGTTTTGAAACAGCTTTTTCAATTGCGAACGACATTATAAGCAACGCTCACAATGAAGCTCAGGGTGCATACAACGGCATAGCCCTGGTAAAGCTGATGGGCAGGGACTCGGGATTTATTGCCGCAAGTGCGGCACTGGCGATCCAGGAAGTGAATTTCGTGCTTGTTCCGGAAATTTCATTTGACCTTTACGGCCCCAGGGGATTTCTCAAATTGCTCAGGAAAAGACTTGAGGAACGGCACCATGCAGTGGTGGTAGTGGCTGAAGGTGCAGGACAGGATCTGTTCGAACCGGCCGAGCTTCAAACAGATGCTTCCGGGAACATCAAACACAAGGATATCGGCATTTATCTCAAGGAAAAAATAAGTGAAGAGTTCAAAGCCAAGGATTTTCCCCATTCCATAAAGTATATCGATCCCAGCTACATCATCAGGAGCGCGCCTGCAAATGCCAATGACAGCAAATTCTGCAACCTCCTTGCCCAGAATGCCGTCCACGCAGCCATTGCCGGGAAAACAGACTTTGTAATCGGATACTGGAACAATGAATTTACTCTGCTCCCGATACCTATGGCTGTGGCTAAAAGGAAAAAAATAGATGTTATGGGTGATGAGCTGTGGTGGAATGTCCTCGAGGCAACAGGTCAGCCTATCAGTATGAAAAATCCCTGAAATGATCAGAAATATTGTCTTTGACCTGGGAAATGTTTTGATCAGCTTTCTTCCTGAAGAATTTCTGAGGAAGAAAAACTACCCTGAAAATGTTGTAAATAAAATACTCACGGACATATTCAACAGTGAAGAATGGCGGATGCTTGATAATGGAGATATCACACTTAACGAAGCCATCCTGTCAATCTCCCTGAAATCATCCCTTAAAAAGGAGGAAATAGCCCTTATTTTCAGTTTTCGTACCGGGATAATGTTTCCTCTTGACGACAATGTTAGAATGCTTCCTGCGTTAAAAAAACAGGGTTTCAGGCTATACTATCTTTCAAACTTCCCTCTTGACATTTTTGAAGAGATAAAAAATGATTATTACTTCTTCCGCTATTTCGACGGAGGGATAATCTCTTCGGAGGTAAAATTGTCAAAACCCGACGTCCGCATATTTAGACACCTGCTCGAAAATTACTCACTGCTGCCGGAGGAATCATTTTACATCGACGACATTGAAAAAAATGTCAACGCAGCCGGCCTGGCCGGAATAAAAGGATTAACAACCTTCGGATCACCCAGGATCGCATCCGATCTGGAACGGATTTTGAATATTCGGATGGATATGTAAAAACACGATGTGTTTTGCATCGTTATTAACAACATTTTATTGGGATGACGGTAGAAACACGATGTATCGTGTTTCTACGACACAAATTCCCGGTATTGGTACGGGTAAAACCAAAATAATGAATTGTGGCCGGGTTATCTTCCGTGATTTAATCGTTTATATTATTCTTATTCAATCACTTAGAAGGTTATTCAGATGTTTTGCTTCTGATGGCTTTCAGTGCGATTTTTAAGGTATTTCAGTAAAATTTCAGATTTGCGTTTGCCAATAAGCTCTTCAAGCTCATTTCTGTCAGCAATCCTTACTTTTTCGACCGACGTGAATTTCCGGAGTAATTTTTCCTTTGTCTTCGGACCGAGACCTTTTATGACGTCAAGTTCCGACCTCAGCATTTCGGATGAGCGTTTGTCACGGTGAAAGTTAATTCCAAACCTGTGGGCTTCATTTCGAAGTTGCTGGATAAGTTTCAGGCTGTAGGAGTTTTTATCGAGATAAATTGGTACCGAGTCACCTGGAAAATATATTTCCTCCAGCCTTTTCGCAATTCCGATCACTGTAATTTTTTCCTTCAGACCAAGGCTTTCAATGCTTTTCATTGCTGATGAAAGCTGTCCCTTCCCTCCGTCGATTATTACCAGCTGGGGGGTGGACTGGCCTTCATCGAGCAATCTCCTGTATCTTCTGAAAACTATTTCTTCCATTGAGGAAAAATCATTGGGACCGGTTACAGTTTTTATGTTGAAATGCCTGTAATCCTTTTTGCTCGGCCTGCCATTCCGGAAAACGACACATGCCGCCACCGGGGTGGTGCCAGCAATATTTGAATTATCAAAACATTCGATATGAACCGGCAATGAAGGAAGATGAAGGTCTCTTTTTACTTTATCCAGATTCCTGCCTGTCCGGTCTTCCGACCTGATCTCCGCAGTTCTTTTCCTTTGCTCCAGTTTATGATAAATTGCGTTCCTGCCGGCAAGTTCTAGCAATTTAAGTTTTTCGCCCATTCTTGGTACGGTGTATCTGACTCCTTGCAATTCAATATCGGGTCTGAAGGGAACAAGGATCTCGGGCGAATCGCTTGAATAGCGCTGCCTTATCTCAGTAATTGCATAGCCAAGAAGGCTTTCCTTTTCTTCTGTAACCTGCATTCTGAGTTCAAGCGTAAAGCTTTGTATTACAGCCCCTTCAACAACTTTGAGATAGTTTACAAAGAACTTGTCACCATCCTGGGTTATACCGAATACATCGATGTTCTTAATCTTATTGCTGACAACCGCCGAATGGCTCCGGAACTTATTCAGGATCTCAATTTTTTCCTTGATCAATTGTGCCTCCTCAAATCGCATCTGACCTGAGTATTCATTCATCTTTGCTTTTAGATGGTCGGTAACAGCGATAATATGGCCTTTAAGTATATCCTTTATCTGGTTAATGCTTTCCCTGTAGTCGGTCTCGGTCTGGCTGCCAATACAGGGAGCTTTGCAGTTACCCAGGTGATATTCGAGGCATACCTTGAACTTGCCTGATTTTATATTCGTTTCGGTAAGGTTGTGGTAGCATGTCCTTAGCTTATAAAGCTGCCTGATAAGTACAAGCAGAGTTTTAACCATAAGCGCTGAGGTATATGGCCCGAAATAAAGGGATCCGTCCCTTATTATATTGCGTGTGCTGAAAACCCGGGGGAATGGCTCGTTTTTGATGCATATCCAGGGAAAAGTCTTGTCATCTTTAAGAAGAATGTTATATCTGGGCTGGTGTTTCTTAATCAGGTTGTTTTCCAGGAGCAGGGCATCCGATTCATTTTCAACTATAATATGGCTGAGGGAGGCTGCTTTTTTAAGCATCACAATTGTTTTGCCCGACTGGTTCCCTGTAAAATATGAAGACACCCGTTTTTTAAGATTTTTTGCCTTACCCACATATATGATTTTTCCGGCTGAATCCATGAACTGGTAAACGCCCGGGTTGTCGGGAAGGGATGACACTATTTCCTTATGGCTCTGATTCACTGACATGGTTTCGCAATATGCAAAGATAGTAACGGATATGGTTGCATAAATTACAAAAGGATCAGAATTTGGGAAGGCATCATTCCGGCTTTCTCAGCCGGCAGCCAAGGGAACGAAGCTGAAAGTCCTTCCGTCAAACAAGCCCTTGTCGCTCAGTTTAAGTTCGGGGATCACCAGCAATGCCATGAATGAAAGGGTCATGAATGGGGATGACATACTGCAGCCCATGGATTTCACCCAATCTGAAAGCATTTTATAGCCGGCGGCTATTTCACTGACCGGCTTATCCGACATTATTCCGGCAATATCAAGCTGGACGGATTTAAGGTTTTGCCCATCAGCTGCGGCAAGTCCGCCATTTAATCTGACAATTTCGTTTACTGCAGCCACAATATCATCATCATTTGTCCCGGCACAGATAATATTATGGCTGTCGTGTGCCACTGAGCTTGCAAAGGCACCTCTTTTCAATCCGAATCCTTTAATAAATCCAACGGCAGGAGGCATATCATTGTAGCGATCCTTGACAATTATTTTCAGGATATCATTTTTCAGATCGTAGCCTGAAGAATTGTCCGCCTCTGCAATCTGAAAAAGTTCATGGGTAAAAAGATCTCCGTCAATAGCCTGTATCACCCTAATTTTCCCTTTTATTTCCGGAATTTTCAGATTATTTTTATTTATTGCCGAGCAATTGAATTTGTTTTTCTTTTCCGATCCGTGATATTCAAAGTTCACTGTGCCGGAACCGTAAACTTTTTTGCCGTTAATCCAGGTTTCCTTTATGTCCATCGAACAAAGGTTTTCAGTAATCAGGAAATCGGCAGGGTCGCCCGGTTTCAGCAATCCTGTTTCAAGGTTATAATGCAGTGCCGGATTTATTGTACAGCTCCTGATCGTATCAAAAATATCAAATCCGTCATTTATCAGGTGCGAGACAATTTTATTAATATGCCGTTCTGCCAGCATTTCCGGGTGAATATCATCAGTGCAGAGCATCACTTTGCCTGGGTGCATTTTCAAAAGTAGTTTCAGTGCATCGAGGTTCCTGGCTGCGCTACCTTCCCGGATCAGAATTTTCATTCCAAACGATATTTTTTCCAGTGCTTCATCCAATGAAGTGCATTCATGATCGGTTGTTATGCCGGCTGAAATGTATTTTTTCAGATGATCTCCTCTCAGTGCCGGCGCATGTCCGTCAACAGGCTTATTGTATTTCGCTGCAATTTTCAGCTTTCCGAGTACTTCCGCATCATCAAATACAACTCCCGGAAAATTCATCATTTCCGATAAATACTTAATTTCTTCCATCGCCAGCAGTTCCTCAAGATTGAGCGGGCTGATAACCCCCCCGGCGGTTTCAAAGGATGTTGCAGGCACACATGACGGAGCTCCGAAGAAGAACCTCAGAGGGACCTTTTTTGCATCATCTATCATGAATTTCACACCTTCAATACCCAGGACGTTTGCAATTTCATGAGGATCCGACACCACTCCTGTTGTTCCACGTGAAACAGCCGCTACTGCAAATGAACCCGGAGTTACCATAGAACTTTCAATATGCACATGGGAATCTATAAATCCGGGAACTATATACACATCCAAAGATTCATTAATCCTTTGTATTCTATTTATAATTCCGTTTACTATTGAAATTTCGGCAGGATATATTTCTCTCGTATGAATATCTACTAATTTGCCCTTTTTCTTCATTTTGAAATTATTTGTTCCACGTGGAACATATTTTATCTTCCCAGGTACATCAAAAGAATATTTAAGTCAGAGGGTGAAACTCCGCTGATCCTTCCGGCCTGTCCGATGCTTGCCGGACGGATCCTTGTTAATTTCTGCCTCCCTTCTGTTGATATCGACAGTAATTCAGAATAATCAATATCTTCAGGAATCTTCAGAGCTTCAAGTCGTTTTATTTTGTCGGCAATTATCTTTTCTCTTTGTATATATCCCTCATACTTTATCCTTATCTCGGCTGACTCAATAATTTCATCATAATTTTGATAATCCATCCTATTGCTGTTCTTGCTTCCCATTACCGTTTCCAGGAACTGTTTCAGCTTTATCTGCGGACGTGTTGCAATGCTAATAGCTTTAACCCTCTGCCTTATGTTTGTGGTACCGGATTCTTTCAGATACCAGTTTATTTCATCCGGATCAAGGCTTTTTGATTTAAGAAATTCTATTATCCCGTCAACAAGCATTTCCTTTTTCTCAAGTCTTCTCAGTCTTTCGGTACCTCCGACCCCCAGTCCTACACCTTTTCTGGTCAGCCTTTCATCGGCATTATCCTGCCTGAGCAGTATTCTGTATTCTGCCCTGGCAGTAAACATCCTGTAGGGTTCGTCAACGCCCTTCGTTATAAGGTCATCAATCAGAACACCTATGTATGATTCTTCCCTCCCAAGAATAAAACTATCCTTTTTTCTTATTTTTAAAACAGAATTGATTCCAGCCATCAATCCCTGCGCAGCAGCTTCTTCATATCCTGTTGTGCCATTAATCTGTCCGGCAAAAAACAGGTTTTCTATTTTCTTTGTTTCAAGAGTTCCTTTTAACTGCGTAGGCTGGAAAAAGTCATATTCAATTGCATAACCAGGTCTGAATATTTCCGCGTTTTCCAGACCATGTATCTTCCTTAATGCTTTTAACTGGACTTCGAGCGGCAGGCTGCTGGCGAAACCATTTATATAGTATTCCACTGTTTCCCTCCCTTCCGGCTCAATGAACATCTGGTGAGAATCCTTATCACTGAATGTAACAATTTTATCTTCAATGCTCGGACAGTAACGCGGTCCTCTTCCCTTGATTTTTCCTGTAAAAAGCGGACTGAATTCCAGGCCCTTTCTTAACTCTTCATGAACTTCCCGGTTGGTTTGAGTAATAAAACAACTTCTCGGATCTTCTATCGTTAAAAAATTATTCAGGTAGGAAAACGACCGTCCCTCGCCGTCACCCTTTTGCTCCGTCATTGCCGAGAAATCAATGGTCCTTCCGTCAATCCTTGCACTTGTTCCTGTCTTCAGCCTTTCGACAGAAAAACCCATCTCCTTTAGCTGGTCGCTTAATCCTGTTGAGGCCTGGTCTCCCGACCTTCCACCTTTAATGTTTCTGAAACCCACATGCATCAGGCCGTTCAGAAAAGTACCATTTGTAAGAATAACGGCATCACAAAGAAACCTTGTTCCGAAACTGGTCTCTACTCCGGCAGCCCTGCTTCCTTCCAGTATAAGTCTGTTTGCCTGCTCCTGCCATATATGCAGATTTTCTGTCTTCTCAAGCCTCTTCCTCCATTCCGCACTGAATCTCTGCCTGTCACATTGAGCTCTAGGACTCCACATTGCAGGACCTTTTGACCTGTTGAGCATTCTGAACTGGATCATCGTCCGGTCAGTTACGATGCCGCTCAATCCACCCAATGCGTCAATTTCCCGCACAATTTGTCCTTTGGCAATTCCACCCATGGATGGATTGCATGACATCTGTGCCAGCTTTGTCATGTCCATCGTTATGAGCAGAGTCTTTGCTCCCATCTTAGCAGCAGCATGAGCGGCTTCACATCCCGCATGCCCCCCCCCTACAACTATTATTTCATATCTGAAGTCCATAACTTCTATTGGATAAACTCATTTACCAGCTTTTCCTGGACAGCGATCATCCTGTTTCTCTCTTCCGGCTCATTATCAACGTACCCTATCAAATGCAATGTGCCGTGAATCATTATTCTTACAACTTCCTCCTTCAGTCTTACTTTATATAAGACAGAATTTTCCTTTATAGTCTCTATTCCTATGTAAATTTCCCCGTTTACTTTCTTTCCAGTCCCATAATCGAATGAAATAACATCGGTATAATAATCATGATCAAGAAATTCCCTGTTTATCTTCAGCATCTTTTCATTGCCGGTGAAAATAAAAACAAGGTCACCGGTTTCCTTTTCCTCATTCCTGATGACCTTATCGAGAAAGCATTTAATTCTCTCTGAATTTCTTAGCCTGAATTTTACATTGTCATAATAAACTCTTATGCTCAATTTGCAACCTCCCTGAATTTCATTGTAACACTGTTACCAGCTTCATTGAAAAAAATTGAATCAGCAAGCTT
>CAZTDW010000077.1:0-16987 GCA_964611835.1 uncultured Rikenellaceae bacterium
TGAATTCGAACCCAGCCCTGTTGTAAGTACCATGTTGAATGGATTTGCGCCGGCAGAATACAGTCCCGAACGGATTATTGTTTTCAGGTATTTCTGGTCTCCTGTAAGGTAATGTGCCCTGACGAGCACAGGCGAAGCCGGGATTGCATAGGCGCTCTGAAAGCCTGCCATTGGTCTTCCCGCAGCTCCGTTGGTTATGCCGAAAGCATTGTTTCCAGACAACCTTACTGTACGGTCAGCTTCCGCAATAATGGAGTCACGTGCAGCCTGTGCTGCCTTTTTATTAACAAGACTCTTATCGAGCCGTGTATAGATAAATGAAGCTTCTGAGCGGACATTTTCCCTTGTTGCCAGGTAAAGATCATGCCATTTCTTATTCTTTGTGACACGGTATATTTCAACTGCAGCCAGATTGCGCTCGGGAGGAATGGCCCTCTTTGCACGACTGGTCACTTTTGAATAGTCCGGACTATCCATCCACTTTTTATATTCCGTCTCTGCCCATTCCATGGCCCTTACAGCGCTTTCCTCCCATTTCCGCGCATCTTCAGGTTTTCCAATCATCTTAAGGACATGAGCTGCACGTGCAGCAACACCGGCATAGATATAGCTGCTCCAGTGGTCGGGAGCATAAACGAGAACCGACTGTGTCTCCTGCCATGATGTGCTACCCTCTATAGGATGCTCCGACGATTCCACACCACCCCGGATGCCTCCCTCCTCTGTCTGCAGCCTCCTGTACATGTCTATGCCAAAAAGCGCCTCATCAACCAGGTCGGGAAGATCATTGCCCGACTCAGGAATGTAAAGGTTAAGATCCCTGAAATATTCAGGATTCATTTCGACAAGCTCAAACTGAAGCCTCTGTGCCACCAGGTGCTGGATCCTCCTGTCCCAGTCACCTGCATCCATGTATGCACCCCATGCTTCAGGTTCAAGTATGTCGGTCTTCCCTGCAACGAGATTGCCAAAATTATCCTTATCTGTCCCCAATGCATTAAGGCCATTACCACTGTTCAGCAGCGGAGTTGTTGACTGGTACACTTTAACTCCGTCATCAGGATGAAAAACCCTAGGTCTGACGAAATCCGTGAAAGGAGGACCAAGGGGAATGCCGCTCCTGAGAATGAAAAGTCCTTTCATCGCCAGTCCGAAGGCATGCTTCCAGGTGCTTTCTTCATCGATGTCGAAAGGATACCCGCATCCTATGCCATCAACGCATACCCTGTATTTTCCCGGCGTGCTGAAGCTGCTGAAATCAAGCCTCATCAGGTCGGTACCCACATGGTTGGCCTTCGTTCCGATCCCCTCGGGCATATTTGATCTCCACTGCATCACGGCCCTGCCTGTAAAGACCTTTTTGTTCGTCTTCTCGTCTACCAGCCAGAACTCAATATCTTCCGGATAGGAATAACTTCCTCCATCCCCCAGCCAGACAGAGAGAAATGCATTCTTGTCGGGGTCATCTGCACGGAAACCTAGCTGTGATGAATGTACTGCTTCACTCCTGACCATCACCGGATCGTGCACATATATTACTGAGGAACGACTGACATTCAGCCCGGAAACATTTATTTTATATACCTGGCCTGTCTTAAGTGGGGCAGGAAGCACGAGATAAATGTAATGCCGTCCTGTATAGGTCTGGTTACGCGAGAGCTGCCATGATGAATCTGTCCAGCCTGAGGGCCTGCTTTTACGGTAAACCTTCCGGGGCCGTACTCCGTCAGCAAAATTGCTGTCTCCTGCGGAGCTTATCAGGTAGGAGTCAGCTTTACCGGCAGCTCTGGTATCGAGGTGCTCGCCAGCAATCCTTTCATAAAGAGCAAGTGTCCTGCGGCCCTCGCCGACCAGTGTCCCGAGAGGAAAGCCATCCCTTGTAACAAAGATGTGCCTCACTTCCCCCAACCCTGTCGTGCCTCCTTCCCTAATAACATCGCCAGATTCTGCAGTATAGGGTATCTGACGTCCGGGAATGATCCTGCATGCATCGATCTCAAGGCACAGGACGTCATGAGCAACCGGAGCAACATTGACAATTTCCGGAAGATCCTGCTGAGCTCCTGTCGACGGAAGCGGATCACCGACCCTTGTTGAGACACCGGGGATATAATAGTCTTTCTGAACTTTGGTCTGACTTAAGCCTGAAAGACTGAATGAAACGATCAGAACCAGGCTGAGAATATGAATTCTTTTCATTGTAATATTGATTATTTAATTTCAATGTGAATTAACTTTATGTTATGCAAGCTGAACAACGGTTAAAGATAAAACAAATACACAGTTTTGCCAACGATCATCCGGGAGCTACTACATTATAGCTATTGTCAGTTAAGTGAAACAATAAATCAATAACTTTAAATACTATTTCGCAGAACGTAAACAAACATTCGAGGTCAAAAGGATAAAAATGCTATTCAGAACACTTTTGATCCAGCCTCAGGAACAGATAAACAAAGAAGACCAATGAGATATTTTACAGCATTCTTTTTTCTTTTCACCCTGGCAATACCGGGAATGGCACAGCAGGCAGCTTTCCCTGCAGGAATAGAATATAAGGTCAGACCTTATTACATGTACCGTACAGATGGAACTCCCGGACGGGAGATAATGTTGAAATTCAAAGGAAGCGACCTTCCCGCGAATTCAAAGATTGACATTGTATCAGGCAGGATCCGTGAATCGATCGAAACCAAAGAAAAGGCAGAAGATTCCCTCGCTGTTCTTCTGCCCGATGGCATTGGGGTCAGAGGGGATGCCCAGGTTGACATTACCATCAGAAAAGCCGGAAAAAAGGTCAGCAGCAGGATTACAGTGCCTGCTCTTCGTCACTGGACAGTTTTCGTCTATCCACATTCGCATGTCGATATTGGCTATTCGAACACTCATGAGAACGTCGAATTCATCCACAGGAGGAATATTGATGAGGGGATCAGACTGGCTGAACAGACAAAGGACTATCCGGAAGGATCGCGTTACCTTTGGAATCCTGAGGTAATGTGGCCTGTGGAGAGGTACCTCAGCAAAGCCACACCGGAAAAGAAGGCAGCCCTCCTGGATGCTGTGAAAAAGGGATTTCTCTGCCTCGATGCATCGTACGTCCATGTAAATACAAGCATCTGCAGTGAGGAGGAGCTTTTTCAGCTGTTCCGCTGCAGAAGGGAACTCGAAAAGCTGACCGGGAAGCCGAATGACGTACTGATCCAGGTTGACCTGCCAGGCATGTCATGGGGTGTGGTTCCGGTTATGGCGCACGAAGGAGTAAAGTATATTATGACGTTCCCGAATACGGCAAGAGGCAACAGCGAAATGACTTACCGGATGAACCAGAAACCATTCTGGTGGGTGGCTCAGGACGGCAAATCAAAGGTTTTGTTCCTTCAGCCGGGAGGTTATGCTGTCGGACTTGCAAAGGGAGGCCTCACCGGAAGACCATGGTTCGGGCAGCAGGACACAGCAAAGATCCCGAGGGTGGTGAAATCAGACAACCCGCGCGAGAACTTCCTCGACAAACACCTTTTTACGGTACTTCCAGCGCTGGAAAAGGAAAAACATCCTTATGATATTTACGTGGTTACATGGGCAATGTGGGACAACTCACTTCAGGATGCAGATCTGCCTGAGGCTGTCAGATCATGGAACGAGGAATATGCATTCCCGAAGCTAATCATATCAGGCGGTCATCAGATCATGGAGACATATGAAAAGATGTACGGAAATGTACTTCCTGTTGTAAAAGGGGATTACACCGAATACTGGACCGACAATATGGGGGTTGCCGCCAGGGAAAACGTGATGAACAGGAATGCCAGGGGGCGTCTTCTCCAGGCTGAAACGGCATGGACCCTTCTCCGGCCGGGAAAACCTGCACCAAGACAAGATTTTGATGAGGCATGGAGGTATGTGATCCTTGGTACTGAACACACATACGCTTCAGAGAATCCGTCGGATCCCTTTTTCTTTGAAGCCACGTGGAGCGCCAAGCAAAAATATTTCAGGGAAGCAGAGGAGCGTAGCATTAAGATGCTTCAGAATGCACTGGCGCCCGCAACTGATATTTCAAGGGGCGGGCTTGGTCCCGTGGAAGGCCCGTCAAATGGCGGTGTGGCAGTCATAAACACTCATTCATGGGCCCACGGAGGAGTCATTAAGCTAAGCAAGCTTGAAAGCCAGAAAGGCGACAGGGTAATTGATGATTCAGGAAATGAAGTGCTCTCACAGCGTCTGTCAACCGGTGAACTTGTTTTCCTGGCATCGGACGTCCCGGCAATGAGCTCGAGGCATTACAGGGTCGTGCCTGGAAAATGCGCACTGAAAAGCAATTGCAGATTCGCCGGAAACACACTGGAGAATGGTATTATTAAGGTGGAGCTGGACAATGCGGGAAATGTTATAAGCCTGACCGGGGTTTCTACCGGGAAGAATTTTGCCGACAGGACCAAAAGCGGAGGGATAAATACATTCTGGTATCAGCCGGCAAAAGGCGCCGGTAAAGCCACTTCAGACAGGAATGCCGTTATATCTCATAAAGAAACCGGCCCCCTGCTTGTCGAAGCAGAAATAATATCGGAAGCCGACGGATGCCGTTCAGTTACCAGAAGAATAAGACTTGTGCACGGACAACCATGGGTCGAATTCTCAAATACTGTCGATAAACTGCCTGTTCTTGAAAAAGACGGAGTTCATTTCGGATTCGGGTTCGATATACCCCGGAGCACCACTAGGATTGATATTCCATGGAACGTTATGCGCCTGGAAGACGACCAGTGGCCTGCTGCCAACAGGGCATGGATGCCCCACCAGCACTGGGTTGATATTTCGAACGATAATACCGGAATCACCTGGTGTTCTCCCGACGCAGCCCTTATAGAAAGCGGAAGCATTACGGCAAATAACACGGCCCCATGGGAAGGCAAAGGCGACATCTGGCCTTCAAAGCTCCAGCAGAGTTCGCTGATCTACTCATGGGTAATGAATAATCACTGGTATACAAATACACCCCAGACCCAGGACGGTCCGGTAACATTCCGTTACATGATAAAGCCTCACGGGGAATACAAAGCTGAAGAAGCAAACAGGTTCGGACTTGAACAGATGCAGCCCCTTATCCATGTATTATGCGATAAAAATCCGATGGAAAAACCTCTTGTCTCAATTGATAACAGCAGGCTTTTTGTGAATATCCTGAAATCATCCGATAATGGCCGCTCAATGATTGTCAGGATCAGATCACTTTCATCCGCAGATGAAATGATTAATCTTAAATGGCCATATATAAAACCGTCAAAAGTATTTTTATGTGACAAAGGAGAAGAAGCAGGCAGCACAGAAGTTTCAGGAGGTGTTGCAGTTCCGGCAAACGGATTTGTGACAATTAAAGTACTGTGGTAAAATAATATTTAAATGCACCGGAATCAGACCTTACCAATGATGTAATGGAAAATATAAGTATATGAACAAACCGACTTTCTTTTTGCTTTTTAGTCTGGCTTTATGCTTTAACTCTGAAGCTGCGGATATTACCTGGACAACATCCGGATTTAAAATGAGTGTGAATGATAAGGGTTATGTAACAAGCCTGTATGATGTAATCAATAATAAGGAATATTTACCTGAAGACATTTCCGTTCCTCTGCTTAGCATTCGCAGTAACGGGGATCTTGAACATCCTGCCATGATGAAAAGCAAAGACAGGGAGCTGACACTTATGTATGAAAAAAATAAGGTCAATGCTAAAATTGCAGTGGTTGCTAAACCCGGATATCTGACTTTTGAAATTATTGATATAAAGCCTTTTGAAAAGGTCGAGATTGTTATCTGGGGGCCTTATTCTACAACGATCAGTGAAACCATAGGTGAATGTGTGGGAGTAGTGCGTAACAGCCAATTTGCTTTGGGGATACAGGCACTTAATGTCAAAACTCTAGGTGGATATCCAACCGAAGAAAATGACATAGAACCTTCATTCAATATTTTTGAAGAGAATCCGGTTGATATTAAGGAAGACTGGAAAATGAAAAAGCTGTACAGGGGTCAGACAGCCAGGGCAACTGAACATGGCAGCGTTTTGCAGGCATATTGCCGTAACAGATTAAAAGACAGGATAATCTCTAACTGGGGACATGAAAAATATTATGCCCCCGCCTTCGATGATGGAGGTGTCAAAGGATCAAAAATAGCATTGTTCGGTTGTCCCGCGGACCAGGCGTTAAAGACTATCGGAGAAATAGAACTCGGAGAAGGTCTGCCTCATCCTGTAATTGACGGAGAATGGGTAAAGACAGCAAGGTCAGCAACTGCTTCCTATCTGATTATTGATTTCGGGGAAGGAAACATCGAAAAAGCCATCGAGTTTACCAGGAAAGCGGGATTAAAATATCTTTATCATGGCGGGCCATTCGATACCTGGGGCCATTTCATACTTGATGCAAAGGCATTTCCTGACAATTGGACAAGCATGATGAGATGCGTTGAAAGGGCAAAAGAACAGGGTATAAGACTTGGAGTCCATACCCTTTCAAATTTCATAACAACAAATGATCCCTATGTAACGCCGGTACCCGATAAACGGCTTGCGAAGGTGGGTGAAAGTGTTCTTACAAACTCAATTGATGCCTCCTCCGAAGAAATCGGGATTGAGTCGCCTGACTTCTTCAATCAGATGGGGAACAATACCCTTCATTCTGTTGTGGTCGGAGATGAGATAATTAGGTACAGGGAGGTGTCGGAAAATGCTCCCTGGAAGCTCCTTGGATGTGTAAGGGGAGCATTCGGCACAAAAGCAGTAGAGCATAATAAAGGAGAAAAAGCAGGTAAGCTGATGGATCATCCTTACAAGGTATTTCTCAGTGATGCCTCTCTGTCGGAAGAGATTGCAGTGAACATAGCTAAACTCTTTAATAATACAGGTCTTCTTCAGACGTCCTTTGACGGACTCGAGGGGGTCTGGTCGACGGGAATGGGGCAGTATGCGAGGAATATGTTCACAAAGATATGGTACGATAATCTCAAATCTGAAATAAAGGGTAAAGTGATCAATGATGCCAGCAATCCGGGGCATTTCAACTGGCACATCAATACACGTTATAACTGGGGAGAACCATGGTATGCAGGATTCAGGGAAAGCCAGACAAGCTACAGGCTCATGAACCAGGATTTTTTCAGCCGGAACCTGCTGCCCCGCATGCTGGGATGGTTCAGTATGAGCCCCCAGACAAGCATAGAGGATACCGAATGGCTTCTTGCGAGAGCTGCAGGGTTTGATGCTGGTTTCGCATTTAATCTTAGCCTTGGGAGCGTTGAAGCCAACGGCCAGAGTGACAGGATCTTTGATGCGATAAGGACATGGGAGACTGCGAGAATGGCCGGAGCTTTTCCCACAGAGCAACAAATCAGGATGCAGGATATCAGAAATGAGTTTCATCTGGAACAAACAGGTGATAACAGTTGGGATCTTTACCCTTATTATATAGAAAGGTTTGAACATTATCAGAAAATAAGGCAGCCCGGTGAGCCTCTTCACAGCATTTTTGATTTCGAAAATCCTTATGAAAGTCAGCCTCTGATGTTCATGATAAGCCTTACCGGGGAGCAGGGTACAGTCACCCCTGTCGATGGCATAACCATTGAAATCAATAACTACAGTACGTTGGAAATTCCGGTCAGAATGCAGCCATCCCAGATACTGAAGCTGGACTGTAAAGGGAACCTTCAGCTTTTTGACAGGAACTGGAAACTGATTGAAACTTTTACCCCAGGCAAGATCCCTCTTCTGGCTAAAGGCAAGAACAGGATCACGATAGATGCAGGATTCACATCCGAAGGCTCATCAAAGCTTAAAATCGAAGTGAAGACCATTGGCAGCGCGGAATCAATAAAGAGCCTGAAAAGCAAATAATGAATTAAAAAATAAAGTTAATTTTAGGAATAATTATACTGAAACCTGAAAGGTTAATGAATTCATATCATTTAAGGAAACATAACACAATAATACAATGGTACTTGTACAAAATTATGCCCTTGCAGTCTTTTTGTGCGTGATCGCAATGATATGCTGGGGGTCGTGGCAAAACACCCGAAATATTATCGGAACTGACTGGCGGTTTGAACTGTTTTACTGGGACTATACGATCGGTATAGTGATCTTTGCTCTGATAATGGCTTTTACCTTCGGAAGTTTCGGAAATCAGGGCCGCAGTTTTATTCCGGATCTGGCACAGGCCGATCCGAAATATCTCCTTTCTTCAGCAATAGGAGGCTTTATATGGAACATTGGTACACTTCTTCTAACTGCTTCAATAGCTGTTGCAGGTATGTCGGTGGCTTTTCCCATCGGCGGAGGTATAGGATGGACACTGGGCATTCTGATAAATTACCTTGGCAAACCCGAGGGCAATCCCTCATTGCTTTTCGGAGGCACGGCAGTGATTATACTTGCCATACTGGTAAGCATGCAATCATACAGGAAGCTTGCGGGCCATCAGAAGAAAGCTTCTTTCAAGGGAATAATGCTGGCTTTTCTTGCAGGTATATGCATCGCATTCTTCTACAGGTTTGTTGCATCGTCGCTGGCAACCGATTTTACGCCTGCAGAGGCAGGCAAGATAAGCTCTTACACAGCGGTGGTTCTTTTCTCCCTTGGTGCGCTGGTAAGCACGATAATTATAAATCCTTTCTTCATGGCAAAACCTGTTGAGGGAGTACCGGTAAAAATGTCGCAATGGTTCAGAGGAACAAGAAAAGCTCATTTACTGGGTTTGCTTGGAGGAGCTATATGGTGTCTTGGTAATTCCGTGAGCTTCATGTCAGTTGGGGCAGCAAGCCCTGCAATATCCTACGGCCTCAGCAATGCAGCACCTGTTGTGGCAGCTCTCTGGGGAATTTTCCTCTGGAAGGAATTCAGGGGAGCTCCGAAAGGAACAAACCTCTTGCTGACTCTGATGTTCGTCTTTTATCTGATAGGACTTGTTCTTATTGTATATTCAAAATTTGCATAAGAAACATCCCATCACCCGATGCTTTATCCAGTAAAGAGTAAAGAATATTTACATAGTTAAAATCAAAAAAATGAATAAGTATTTATTTGTCCTGCTTATAGCTGTTCTGGCTTACAATACAGCATTATCGCAGGAGAATCCGTGGAAGGGTCCATCCGTTGATCTTTCCCATGGCAGGCTGATAGTATCCGAGAACAAACGGTTTCTTGTTCATGAGGACAGAACTCCATTCTTCTACCTGGGAGATACAGGTTGGGAGCTTTTCCATCGTCTGAACAAGACTGACACAGAGAAGTATCTCGAAAACCGCCGCGCAAAGGGTTTCACAGTCATACAGGCTGTGGTCCTGGCCGAACTCGACGGATTGAATACCCCTAATGCAGAAGGGAACAGACCTTTGATTGATAATGATCCCCTCAAACCCAATGAAGCATACTTTGCCCATGTCGACTGGGTGATAAAAAAAGCAGGGGAAAAAGGAATGTATATAGGACTGCTTCCCACCTGGGGCGACAAGGTCGATACAAAATGGGGCAAGGGACCGGTTATCTTCAACAAGGATAATGCCTTCAGATACGGACAGTGGATAGGCAACCGGTACAGGGATTACCCGAACATAATATGGATCAACGGGGGCGACAGGGAAGGCGGCGGCGATAATTTTCCTGTCTGGAACGCACTGGGAGAAGGCATAAAATCAGTCGACAAAAACCATCTGATGACCTATCACCCCATGGGAGAAAACAGTTCTTCCGCATGGTTCCACAACAGCCCCTGGCTCGATTTCAACATGTGCCAGACCGGACACGGTCAGAGATCATATGCAGCTTACCTGCGACTGGTAGTCCGTGACTATAATCTTCTGCCCGTAAAACCCTGCCTCGATGGCGAGCCGCGATATGAGGACCACCCTGTAGGATGGAATCCCGAAGTGCTTGGATGGTTCAATGATGCTGACATAAGGCAGGCCCTATACTGGAATCTTTTCAGCGGAGCGTTTGGACACACCTATGGCTGTCATCCCATCTGGCAGATGAAAACGCCTGAAAGGCAACCTGTAGGCCTCGCAAGAAACAACTGGTATGACGTGCTCGACCTCCCGGGCGCATACGATCTGATACATGCTAGAAGGCTTCTTGAATCACGCCCGTTCGTTTCAAGAGTACCCGACCAGTCTCTTATCGTACCTTCATACTATCCCGAGACTGACTATGTTGTAGCAACCAGGGGAGACGGATATGCATTTGTATATTTCCCGACCGGATGGAGCGCTGTGATCAGGATCAGCAAACTGAATACCGAAGCAATCCATTCATACTGGTATGATCCCAGGACCGGTGAAGTTACTCTTATTGAAACCATCGAGGAAATGAGCGACAGGAGGTTCACACCACCCTCATCAGGCAGAGGAAATGACTGGGTACTTGTGCTTGACGACGCTTCAAAAAATTTCAGACTTCCGGCTGATTTGCAATGAAGTTAGGATTAAGTTCATACACCTATACATGGGCAGTAGGGGTCCCTGGTTCCGAACCCGGAAATCCCATACATTTATGCGGACTGCTTGAAAAGGCCGAAGCTTCAGGGATTAACCTGGTTCAGATCGCAGATAATCTTCCCGTTGAAAAATTGCCGCCGGAAGAATTGGAACTACTGGCTGACTATTCGATTGAAAAAGGCATCTCACTCGAAATGGGAGGAAGGGGCCTGACTTCCGAACATACTATGAAATGCCTTAAAACAGCAGAGTATATAGGATCACCGATTCTGAGAATGGTAATCGATGCCGCCAACTATGAACCGGAAATTCCTGATATTAAAGCAATAATAAAGGAACTGGTTCCCGAATTGAAATCAAGAAGGATCAGGCTTGCAGTTGAGAACCACGACAGACTGATGGCAAGGGAATTCGAAGATATAATACAGTCGGCAGGATCGGAATGGGTAGGCATATGCCTCGATTCGGTGAATTCAATGGGAGCCGGCGAGGGGTTTGAAACCGTTTCCGATATACTTATTCCATATACCTTTAACCTTCATATCAAGGATTTTACAATATTCCGCGCACCTCATAAGATGGGACTTGTTATTGAAGGCCGGCCTGCGGGAAAAGGGATGCTGAACATCCCCGACCTTGTACAGCGAACATCAGCTACGGGAATATGCAACAGCGCCATCCTGGAGCTTTGGACTCCCCCGGAAAAGGATATCGAAGCTACAATAAGGAAAGAAGAAGAATGGGCCGGAGAAAGCATAAGATATCTGAAATCAATAGTTTATTGATATATGTCATTATTTTAGTTGATATATATCATTAATTTATGTGATATATATTGTATTTATAATTGTTATTTATCAGCTGTTTATATGATATATCTCAATATAAATCTGCGAAATCTGCGGGAAAGCAACAGACTGCAAAAGGCTGTGCAGATAAAAAAGAATTGATTTTATTAAAATAAAAATGAGTATGAAAAAACTGAGATTTGCCATACTTGGCTGCGGATTCTGGTCGCAGTTCCAGCTCGGAGGCTGGAAAGAGCTGAAGGGTGCGGAATGTGTGGCGCTGTATAACCGGACAAAATCAAAAGCCGATGATCTGGCAAAAAGGTTCGGAATACCCAGCACCTATGATGATGCAGTGGAGTTGATGAGAAAAGAAGAACTCGATTTCATTGATATCATTACCGATGTCGACACACATTCAAAGTTCGTTGAGCTTGCTGCCAGGCACAAAAAGCATGTTATCTGTCAGAAGCCAATGGCTCCCTCCTTTTCCATTGCAAAAAAAATGATGCAGGTCACCCGTGATGCAGGTGTAAAATTCCATGTTCATGAGAATTACAGGTGGCAGCCTCAGATCAGGAGGATGAAGGAAATACTCGATTCAGGTTTGATAGGCAAACCATTCCGATGCAACTCATTGTGGAACACTGCGTTCCCATTATTTGAAACTCAGCCCTTCCTGGCAACTCTTGAGAGATTTGCTCTTACCGATCAGGGATCTCACCAGTTTGATGTTCTCAGATACCTTTTTGGCGAAGCGGAATCAATTTATACACAGATACAAACAATAAATCCGGATATTAAAGGGGAAGATGTGGCCACTTCCATGCTGAGAATGAAAAACGGAATGGTTTGCGTCCAGCAGATATCTTTCAGTTCACCCCTCGAGAAGGAAATCTTTCCCCAGGTCCTGATACTTGTTGAAGGCGATAAAGGAAGCGTCAGACTGGACGCCGACTACAATTTTGCCATAACCACAGGCAATAAGACAAATTATGAAAAGATGACCATGCAAAAATACAGCTGGCAGACAGAAAGACTTGAACCCGAACCTCCCGCTATTGTGGCATGCAACCACAACATCCTCCAGGATCTGCTTGGGAATGGAAAAGCAGAAACCACAGCAGAGGATAATTTTGAAACCGTCAGGCTGGTGTGGGCCGCTTATGAATCTGCGTCTGCAGGCAGGCCGGTCAGGATTGAGGAATTTAACTAATCTTATAAGAAAAATCATGAACAAGGTTGCACTTATCGGGGCAGGAGGAAAGATGGGCCTCCGCCTTACCCACAATCTGAAGAATTCGGAATATGACATGTCATATCTGGAGATCAGCGAACCGGGAATAAAGAAGCTTGAAGAGCAGGGAATTGAAGTATCTGATCCTCAGTCATGTATTCCCGATTCAGATATTGTTATACTGGCCGTGCCGGATGTGGCGCTTGAGAAAGTCACGGCGGAATATATACCAATGATGAGGCCACACTCACTGGCAGTTACCCTCGATCCCGCTGCTGCACTGGCGGGAAAGCTATACAGCCGGCCGGATGTAGGGTGTTTCATTACACATCCGACCCATCCATCCATCTTCAACTGGGAGCCGGATGAGGAAGCAATGAAGGATCATTTCGGAGGCAAAGCTGCAAAACAGTCAATAGTCTGCGCCCTGATGAGCGGAACGGACGATGATTACATAAAAGGAGAAAAGCTTGCCTGCACCTTCTATGCCCCGGTGGCCAGAGCACATAGAATAACCGTTGAACAGATGGGACTTCTGGAGCCGGCATTGGTTGAGACTCTTGCTTCCACGTGTGTTTATGTTATCCGTGAAGGTCTTGAGGAAGTAATAAAAAAGGGGGTTCCGGCTGAAGCAGCCCGTGATTTCCTATTGGGCCATCTCCGGATACAAATGGCCGTATTGTTCAATGAGCTGCCCGGAGCAGTGTTTTCGGATGCTGCAAACAAGGCGCTGCAGAGGGGCCTTAAGGAATTCATAAAAGATGACTGGAAAAAAGTATTCGATCCTGATAATGTCAGAGACCAGATCATCGCGATAACCTAATATTGTACTGATCTTCTGACGCTCTCAATATCAGGGGGAATATTAGTCCTGAACGGCTGCAAAACATAATAGAATGAAGTAAGGGCATAATTCATCCTGATATCCGCCCAGTGCCAGAGCTCAATATTTGAAGTGATTGACTCCCTGAACGGAATTGCATCCAGAGAACGCAGCCTGGTATTTACAGTCAGTCCCTTCGCCATGTTTCCTGTCCCTTCGGGCTGGGAAACGAACGGATGCGAAAATGATTCCCTTCTACCGAAGGAATAACCGTAATAATCTTCTGATCCCGTTCCAAAGCTGGAAGGGAATGATTCCCCGTCCACAAATATCTTCTCATCACCCTCGCCCCACCAGTGATATGTATTATTGAAAAGAGTGACCTGGTCACCCGCATATATGCCTTTCCCATTAAGATCAATAAAATTCAGGTCGTACGGAGAGTTATTGTCATCCCTGGTCCTTATGTTGTAATATTCATGCCATGAAGCGCCAAAATACATTGAACCTGCTTTCCATCCGTAATCCATAAGGTCTACAGAACATTTTACCTTTACAGTGTCGCTGCCGTAATTAATGAATGAAATTTTGCAATTTTCCCTGAATGGCATCACCCATAAGGACTCAAATTTTCCATTACCGTCGCCTGCCGTCATCCAGGTCTGGAAAGGATTAAGGGAGTAACCACTGCCAAAGAATTCACCCACGGGTGCCCATATCGTATTAAATCCGTCAAATTCTGCCCTGATAACGGTTGATCTCAGTGCCTGAGGCATATCACCCGCTCTGATCACTGCAGTTATGCGGTTGATTGCACTGTTCTTCACAGCTGTCTCAAAAAGAAGTGAGTCGCCCGGAAGGATAAGTTTCTCCTTAACTTCTGCATCAGTGCCGGTGGTAAATTTCTTTTCAGAAAGAATCCTATTGGCTTCTTTTATTTTGGAATCAGCTTTCTTGATTGCATCCGGAGAAAAGGATTCCACCCTTGCACCTGGTGAGTAAATACGATAGCAGATATTGTAGAAAACATCTGGCCAGTAATATCCCTGTTCGATCCTGGTTCCCTCATAGTCATAAAGGATACTGAGTGAATCGCATTCATAGGTCACCTTACAGTGACGGGAGAAGGGTACAGGTACATAAAGGTTATGATCGTAATCACGGCCTTCCTCTCCCAATGGGGCTCCGTCCTGAACTGATGCAGCAAGGGGCGGTCCTGACAGCATATTCCCGCTCAGAAGTCCGGCGGGTGCCCCCTGAATAACCGGCACCGGATTATTGTCGATATATATCCTTATTGTCCCGTTCTGTGCCTTGTAAAAGGTCATCCACCATCTGACAATTGAACCCGGACCCTCTGCATCCATCAGCACGAATTCACGCCTCCCCGAGTTTTCCTCCACCCTTATAAAATGTGACATGTCGCTGTTGGCAAACCATCCCGGCTCACCGGGGCTTACAGATGCCCTGTTATAGCTGCTGGCCTGAACCAGCCTGTATCCCTTCTCCGGGAAAAAGGTAAGGTTATCCCTCGATGTCATTTCTTCCAGAAGCGAATTCAGGCTGACAACATTATTCTTGCAGGCAGGCAGGATAAATATCAGTAAGATCAAATAATAAAGGTGGTTCTTTGGAGGCAGATGCATATTTTCAAGAATTAATTAAACGAAAATGCTTGTTAGGTGGAGCATGGGGCATGGAGCATGGGGCGTGGTGAGTTTGAAGCCAGCAATCAGGGCTTGTTATTATTTTTGTAAATTCCTCAATATCAAACTTTTCAGTTTTTTGCCGTAGAAAGGTCAGGCTTCATAAGCTCTTTCCTTTCGAGGTTATCAAGTATGTCAGCTTTTTCAAGGAGGGCATCCCTGAGTTTATTTTCCGACATAAGCTGAAGCTGATCGCCGATGTGTCTGTTCCCTTTCTGCGAGGCATTCCCGTAACTGAGCAATACTTTTGCCCTGGTCTTTTTTCCAAACTCTGTTACGGCTATATATGTTTCTCCGGCAACCTGGCGCTTCATGTTATCCCGGTCAGGGGCAAAGTAAAGACACCTGAATACACCCAGGTTATCAGGGCCGCCATTGGCAGGATAGTCTGTTCCGTTCATCCTGAACCGGTTTACTTCTCCCCACTGAACATCAATGGATCCATATGCTGACTGAACAGCAAGCGAAGCTTCTTTCAGCAGGTTTACTGCCTGCTTTTCATCCGACAGTCCGTCAGGTGTGGAAGCGGGAGAATCCGGATCCCATTGAATCCTGAACATGCTCCTGTTCATCCTGTTCCACCATTCTGTAAACAATACTGCACCCCTGCTTTCATTATCAGTTTTTCTGTCCCATTTTCTTAATACTTCTGTAGCGTTGACAATAGTAGAATCAGGATATTTTTCGGTGGCGGCAAGCAGATCATCAAGGAATCTGTTGGCAACCTCCATTTCAGTATTAAGCTTGTAACCTACAAGCTGTTCGAACGAAACAGGGGCATCACCCTTCATCATGTTAACGGCCCTTTGTGCGCGCCAACCCATTCCCCTCGGCGACATATATGCGGGAAAATCCGACGGATCAAGCACTTGCGGATAAGTACAGGTCCAGGGAGGATCATTGCAGTTCTGCAGAAATCCTGATGGAGGATTCAGCACACGCGGAAGATCTTCATATCCATGTGTTTCTTTCCAGATTAGTTCGGATCTTGTACCGTCGATGGTGCCTGACCAGAATGAGAAATCTCCTGTTGAGCGTTTTGGCACATTTCCCTCGAACAGATACAGGATATTGCCATCCTTATCAGCATAAACAACATTGAACATCGGGTTCTGAAGCATCTTAAGAGCTGATTCAAACTCATTCAGGTTTGTTGATTTGCCCATTCTGTGATATTGTTCAAGAATTTTAAAATTATCAAGCCCTGCAACCCTGACCGCCCATGCCTTACTATCTTTCTCCCCCAATACAGGACCGTGGCGGGAAAACCTGAGATCATAAATATTTTCAGTAACAGAACCATCGTCCTGTTTTACTTTTATTGTTTCTTTCCTTAAATCGAACGGAACAACCTCACCGTCAAGAACGTAACCATTGTCTTTTAATGTAAGCTCATATCTGTCGCTTGCATCTATGGTGTTAACGGTATGGGTCCAGCCAAGATGCGGATTGAAAGCAATTGATAAGGTAGGCATCCCGACAAGTGCAACCCCGTAAAGGTTAAATCCCTCTGTCATCAGATGAGCCTCATACCATGTATAAAACCCGCTCCACGGGAGATGAGGGTTAGAAACAAGCATGGCATTGCCGGAAGTAGATCTTAAAGCGCTAACTGCAATAGAATTTGATCCCGGTGCTGTTAAAGCTTTGACACCTGCCAGATCCGAACCTGCAAGGAATTCAAGATTTATAACCCGTATTGTGTGCGCCATAATATCTTCAACGGTTACAGGCAGGACCTTTCGGAGGTTCTCGTCTATCATATCCATATTTTCCATCGCATAGTCATTCATCCCCTTTGTGAAAGCGTCGATATAGGATCGGAATTCTTCATCCTGCTGACCATATCCCCTTCCGGCCAGCCCGGGAAGGTCAAAGACACGTACTTTTAAATCGGAATCCAGGTATTCTTTTCCAAAAAACTCTGAGGCGTTTCCCC
>CAZTDW010000078.1:0-16705 GCA_964611835.1 uncultured Rikenellaceae bacterium
GCAGGGGATGGGTTTCTTTGATTCTTCTTTAAGGGAAGGGGCAGGGGATGGGTTTCTTAGACACATAAATTGAGTGGTCGCATCTTATACCGCACTAATTGTCAAAAGTCAGAACACTCTGAATGATTCCGGATTTCAGAGTCGGGACCTTCCGCGGGCGCTTAAGCTACTCGGCAATGGCGCTGCAACCGGATTCATTCCAATTGATTGTAATTAAAAAAAATTTGAAATGAAACGAACATATGTTCATATTATTTTGTATATTTACGGATGTAACTCAAAAAGGATGATTCTGTCTGGCCTTCCGGAGAAATCCGGAGCAAGGCGGGCGAAAGACTCATTATAATGAAAAGGTGAATCAATAAAACAAAAAATGTTTAATACTAAATTTTAAAGATTTGAATTATGCCAGGAGGAGATCGCACCGGACCAGTGGGACAAGGTCCCGTTACCGGAAGAGGATTTGGTTATTGCTCAGGATTTGACTCCCCCGGATTCACAAGGGGATCCGGAAGAGGAATGGGAAGAGGTTTTGCCTATGGTTTTAGGAGAGGAATAGGAAGAGGTTATCACCGGGGTTTGGGTTTTAATGTTCCGTTCCAGGGATTAGGTTATGGTCCTCATTGGGGATCATCAATAAGCAAGGAAGACGAGATAAGGTTCCTCAGATCAGAAGCTGAAGGATTGAAACGTTCTCAGAAAGAAATAGAGAGGAGACTAGGAGAGTTGGAGAAGGAGGAATAATTTTCCGATTGGAGGACTGATTTTCAGATGCCCGGGATCCTTGTTACTATTAAAAAGAATTATAGTACAGCTCTAATGAACGAAACAATTCCGGGCATCTTTCAGTACACTCTTAATCGGGAAGAGGTATTATTGTGACTTATTGTTCTGTTTTTAACAGCACCTGTTCTGCAATCTGTTCAAAAGCTGCAACAACTGATTTGTTTTTCTGGCTGAATACGCTTAGTCCCTTCTCGGCAAATTCACCTACTTGCATCACGAGTGGTATTTGTCCAAGCAGTGTTGTATTGAACTCTTTTGCCAGTTTAAGGCCACCTCCTTTCCCGAAAATGTAATATATTTCTTCCGGATGTTTTTCGGGAGAGAACCACGACATATTCTCGATTACTCCAAGAACAGGAACATTAAGGTCGGGATTAGTGAACATTGAAGCCGCTTTGCGTGCATCATTAAGGGAAATCTCCTGGGGTGTTGTTACAATTATTGCGCCTTTAAGGTTGAGTTTCTGGACGGTTGTAAGCTGGATATCACTTGTTCCCGGAGGGAAATCAATGATCATATAATCAATATCGCCCCACTGGGTATCTTCCAGAAGCTGGGTGACAGCTTTTCCTGCCATGGGTCCGCGCCAGATCAGTGACTGATTCCTGTCGATAAAAAAACCTATCGAAATTATACTTACGCCATATTTTTTTACCGGGAAGAATATTTCCTTATCCCCCAGTGCGGATACTTCCGGTTTTATATCTTCTATTCCGAACATTCTCGGAATGGAAGGTCCGAAAATATCCGAATCAACAAGGGCTGTGTTCAGGCCGTTTCTCGCCAATGCTATTGCCAGATTGGCGGCTACAGTTGATTTTCCCACTCCGCCTTTTCCAGAAGCAACAACTATTATTTTCTTAACACCTTCCATCGGAAGTTTTTCAAATAACTGACTCATAACTAATTTGTTTTTAATATTCTATTCCATATTCTTTTAATTTCGACGCTTATCCTGTTTTCAGGGTCGTATTCTATAATGCTCAAGCCCTGTGTCATCGCTTCCACCATTTTCTTTTCAAATGGAAGTGTCCCTGCGATCTGAACGTTGTTTTCGGTGCACCAGTTTATTATTTTTCCGGTCATAGTCATGTTGATATCAGATTTATTAATGATAACAGAAGGCTTAAGATTGAATCTCAGTATGATATCAATTGCTCTCCGCATGTCTGACAACCCGGATATGGTTGGTTCTGTTACAATTATAACCTTATCAACTCCGGCAATGGTTGAAATAACCGGACAACCGATACCCGGAGGACCATCCAGTATGATAGTATCCAGGTTACTTTCTGCCGATATCATTTTTGCTTTTTCACGGACCATATTCACCAGTTTTCCGCTGTTCTCCTCACCCGGAGCCAACCGTCCATAAACCATCTTTCCTTTCCGGAACGAACCAGAATACATCCTGCTTTTATCATTTGGAACCATTTTTATTGCTGTTTCAGGACAAATTCTCGAACACAGGTAGCACCCGTCGCACGATATTGTATTTATGGCAACAATATCATTCTGTACGGAGATTGCATCAAATCTGCAAAAATCGATGCAGTACAGGCAGCCTGAGCATAAATCATAGTCAATTATTGCCTTGTGACCTGCAATGTAGACATGTTCTTCCTCATGTTCCGGGTTGAATATCAGGTACAGGTTTGCAGCATCGACATCACAATCGGCAAGAACAACTTCCCCGTCGGCGGTTGCGAAAGCGGCACTTATGCTTGATTTTCCTGTCCCTCCCTTACCGCTGATTACTGCTATTTCCATATTTTTCAATAATATTAAAGGTCACTTCTGCCAGCTGTTCCGCAAAAAAGGGATCTGAATCTGAAACTAGTTTGCCTGTGGAGTATGTTTCCGCTATTTCCTTTTTAAAAGGAATTTCAAGGAGCAGAGGAATTTTTTCGTGCTCAAGATATTTGTACACACTATTATTACCTGTGCCTGAACGGTTGATTATTGCCCCGAATGGTTTGTTCATAATTCTCAATGTTTCGGCACTCTGTTGCAGGTCGCTCAGGCCGAATGGGGTAGGTTCAGTTACAAGTATTACATAATCAGCGGCAGCGACAGTCTGAATGAAAGGGCATGAGGTTCCGGGAGGCGCATCAAGAATTACAATATCAGGATGATTGTTGATTTGTCGGATGGAAGCTTTAATGATGCTTACAGGCGACAAAACCCCTATATTCATTTTTGCTTCAATAATGCCGGAATGATCGTTTAAGGCAAAAGAGGAAATGAGTCCCAGCGGGAATGACTTTTCTGTTATTGCATCGTCATTACAGGCAACAGTACATGCACCGCACCCGTGACAAAGTTCCTCCATCACCCTGATTATTTTCATAGGAGCCAGAAGGAATATTGCATTATAGCTGCAGTATTCCTGGCATCTTCCGCAGAAAGTACATTTATTGATATCTATTACAGGCACCTGTTGAGTTACTTCTGTTTTTCCCGACAGTTCAGGATCAAAAAATGCAACTGAATTCGGCGCTTCGGCATCACAGTCGATCAGCAGGCATCTCCTATCTGCCTTCACCAGAATATTGAAAATATTGGTAGCCACAAATGTCTTACCTGTGCCTCCTTTACCGCTGGCTATTGCAATTTTCACCATTGTTTCAATCATATTTTGTTCTATCAGAATTGCAGGCAACAAAGGATTTTACTGATCTTTTGGG
Organism: uncultured Rikenellaceae bacterium; assembly: GCA_964611835.1. GTDB lineage: Bacteria > Bacteroidota > Bacteroidia > Bacteroidales > VadinHA17 > LD21. Next base: position 3,474 of record CAZTDW010000078.1, read on the forward strand.
AAAATCTGAATCCCAGGTTACTGTATCTGAAAAGCAAACAAGATAGTATTCAGGTATCTTGTTGATACAGAATGTATTATCCGTTTCTCATTTTACCGGCAATCAATTCCGCTGCCTTGATGAGCGGATAACCTGCCGGGGAAGCTGTCAGACAGGGGTGCGTTCCTATCTGGGAGGTTAACAAAGAATTTACTGTCATTCTGTTTTGAACAGCCAGTCCTATAACGTTTGTCAGCTCTCCTGCACTGAGCCCTCCGATTACCTCACCTCCTATGATTACGCCCGAATGGCGGGCAGCAATGAGTTTTACAAGTTGTTTATGTGCATCAGGGAGGTTTCCCGGATGGCGATCAATACCTTCAAATGTCCCTGTTATGGAGTCTATACCTTCAGCTTTTGCCCTTGCTTCAGTTATGCCTGCTGTCCCAAACCCTGTATTCCCGATAGCTGTGGAATATATTGCGATCGTTCCGCTGAAAGTCTTCACCACATTCAGGTTGAAGAGATTCATTCCGGCTATTCTGGCTTCAGCACAGGCTGTAGAAGCCAGCATTGTTGAGACTCTTGCGCGCGTTACAAAATCACGTTTCTGGGCGCAGTCGCCGACTGCAAAAACATCTTTAACATGGGTTCTCATGTATTCATCAACAGCTATGAATCCGCTTTCGTCGACATATATTCCTGCCTGTTTTGCAAGTTCAACGTTAGGTTTATAACCAACAGATAATATCACAGCGTCTGATTCAATAATTTCACCGTTTTCAAGCCTGATAGATTCAACCTTCCTGTCTCCAAGGATCTCTTTTATTCCGTTGCCTGTTATTATTCTTACCCCTCTCAATGCAAGCATTTCCTGGATTCTTTTTGACAGCTCGACATCAAATGCAAGCATCAGAATATCGGGAAGCTTTTCAACGAGGGTAACCTCATGCCCCCTCTTAATAAGTTCATCGGAGAATTCAACTCCAATAAAACCGGCACCTATCACAACTACCTTCTTGCAAACAGCAAGTTTTTCCTTCATTTCGTCGAGGTAGATCTTATCCTTCGGAATCGTAAATACATTTTCCTTATCACCGCCAACCAGCCACTTCGGCTTGACAGGGACTGAACCTGTGGCAAGAACAAGTTTATTATAACCTATGATTTCTCCACTGGCCAGGTCGACTGTTTTATTTTCCGCATTGATTTTTGTGACTTCATCAACAATCGACTCTATTCCCGCCTTGCCTAGCATCGCATCAACCGGCATCAGATTCTGATCCGTACAGTCAAGAGTTCCGAAAATATAAGGTATTCCGCATGGAACCATCATTTCCTTCTGTTTTTTAACCAGTATGAAATTCTTTTTCGGCCACGAAGATTTTCCCGTAAGAGCAGTAACCATCCCTGCAGCACTTCCTCCTATTACTAAAACGTCTGTATTTTTCATTTTACTGTTAATTGATTTTATTGAATTATTTGTATTGATTTAACTATAATAGTTTTAATTAAATTCGTTTTACGGTAATCCATTTTTACCTAAAAGCACTTGAGGACAACCGGTTTTGCTGGTCTTCCCAGATCTTCACCATTTATCCCTTTATATTTTTTATTATTATCGTATTCTATTCCGAGTTTATCGAGCAATGGCTCGACAGCTACCTGATGTGCCTGCAATCCAATGTCCCATGGATCATATCCAAGTAACAAGCCTGCGATTTCTTCATACGTTAATACCGGTATTCCAAATCCGTCTTTTCCATAAGTAATCCCTTCCTGTTCAGCGATGACATACTGCCAGCGGTCGAGAAAAAAAGTACATCCCGGACAGTTTGCTATTATAAGGTCGGGACTATATGGATGCATCGAGTCAAATTTCTTTTTCGAATTGGTTACGGAATATCCCCTGTTTGATTTGAGCAGGTATTGCCTGAATCCAAAACCGCAACAATGCCGTCGTTCCGGGTAATCAACCTGTTCTCCTCCCAGTTCATCAATCAGGCCTGCAAGTACATAAGGGTATTCAGCTCCTCCTATTCCGTGTGCAGGAAATATTTTGGCGTAATGACATCCGATATGATCAACAACTTTAAGTGGTTTTACGGTCCTTGAATTAATAAGTTTGTATTTTGTTTTTGATGCAATCTCATGCCGGAATTTATAAATAACATCGCTTGCATGAACAATATTTGAAGGTATCCGGAAAGTCATTCCTGTTGCTCTCATGAGGGCTTCCCTTGTCTTTTGTTCCGTTTCCGGGAAATGCTTCCAGGTCTCAAGCATTTCAACGTATATACCGAATGAGGTGACGCATGAAACTACAAAGTTATCATAACCGGCTTCATTCATAAGAGCAAACTGGCGCGCGACCACAGTCATTATTGTCTCCATCGGGATCAATCCTGAATGGTATGCAATACCTGTGCATGTTGTCTGCCTTATGTCGTCATAAATATCCTTCCCGAGATCATCCCTGAGAATGCTTAAATACAGGTTTTCTGCAGCAGGAAATATGTTTTGCCGGATACAACTTCGGGCAAAAAAATAGTGATCGTTTGCAATTTCTTTCTGGTATGCTGCCCAGATCTCGTTCTTTCTGATTTTCATACCGATTGTATCTTAATACAGATATAGGAATGCATGTTCAGCGAAAATTTAATTCTTGATTATGAATCAGTGTATAGCATAATTCTGCAGAAAAAAGAAATATTCTTCATTTATTGTAAATAAATCTCCAGTATTCATCTTTCCCTTCACTGAATTCCTTCCCGGATTCTGCTGCTTTTTCAGCGGAATATTTTTCTATTTTTTCAAATCTCCTTGTTCCGCCGGTTTCATCAAAGATCTTTTTAAGATCCTTGAGCGATTCCTTCATAGTATTGCGGAGTGTACCCGGACTGTCTTCACCATAGCTGGTCCCAAGCCTTTTCATAACTGATTTCCTGTTTTTCCTCATCCATTCCCATACAGGACCCTGTTCAGGATACGTATCAAGGTCTACCTCATCTATATAAATGCAGTAACCATATTTGAGTATATGATCTCCTACTGTCCTTTTTATAGCCAGTTGTTTTCTTCCCTGTTCGCTTTCAGCGAAAAATCCGGTTTCTACAGATAATCCTCTCAGGGCCTGAATTACGTAGCAGGGAGTATTACCTCGCGGGCACCTTGTCTTGCACGACAGGCATTCACCACAACGCCATATTTCATCTCCCTTCAAAAGTTTCTCCAGCTCAGCTTCATCTTTTTCCTGTACTATACTTATTATACGTCGCGGATCGTAATCACTTACTTCAGCGGCAGGGCAGATTGCAGTACATACGCCACAATTAAAACATGCTTTCAGACCCTCCTGGTAGCGGACATCATTTTCCAATTGTTCATATAAGCGTGACATAATCATTGTTATAAAGTTTTTTAATCACGTAATTTTCCCCAGATTCCTTCTATCATCTTAAATGATAATCCCGGATGAAATACTTCTCACCTTCATAGATTACTGACTTAATCAAATGCTGGTTAATAAGGGCATTGACTATATTAAAATCAGCATTATCATTTTCCAGCAGTTTTAGCAATGAATCTTCCCTCAGTGGATGAACCGCAGTTATATTGAGGATATCCTCATATATATTTCCTGTAAAACCTGTCTCGGATCCTTCATATCCGGTCAGGAATTCCGTATTGATCTGATTTTTACTGAAAACCTGCCATGCTTCATTAAGCCTCTCGGGATCAGCCGGTTTAACAAATTTCTCTACAGGCGGCCTTGTGGGAACTGACAGATAAGCTTTTGCCGGATTAATGAATCGAATGATTTCCGCAACTGCAGAAAAATTTTCTATGGAATCATTTATCCCCCCGACAATCATTGTTTCTGTACAAAGTGTGCCTTTGAATTCTTTACTGAACTGTTTAATACCTGAAAGCATATTTTCAAAATCAAGGCCGGCAACTGGTCTGTTGATCAGATACCATGTAATGATGTCACCGGCATCAAGCTTGAAGGAAACCCAGTCGGCAAGGCAAAGATCATCCCTTACCGATTTATCGGAGAGTAGCGAGAGTAGCGAAGCATTCGTTATAACTGCAACAGGAATTCCTGTTTTCTTCAATAACCTGATTGCCTTCCCGAGATTCTGATCAAGAGTAGGCTCACCATTTGACACAAATGTGAGAAAATCAGGGTAATTGCCGCCTTTCAGGATTTTCAGATGCTGACTTACTTTATCATATATATCATCCGGATCATAAAAACTCTCCCGCCTGAAGGTCTTTTTCATCGTTTTTCCTGCCTGACAGTATATGCAGCTATAGGTACAGGTTTTAGGATAAACTATATTGTTTATTCCCAGGCTCTTACCCAATCTTCTTGAGGGTACCGGACCAAAGCTTATCATTTAAGTGCTTTTACCTTTAGTTTTATATCTTTTGTCAATAATGCCAAAAGAGACGTGAGACAACTTGTTTCAATCATGATCTCAATGGGCTATCCTTTTAAAAATTACCTTGTGTCAGCAGATACCAATATCAATGATCACAATAATTAGCCCCGGCAATCAGGGTGTTATTCAGAAGATCACTTGCAAGATCTTTGGGCTCTTTGATCGGTGCGCCAACGAATACGTTTATTTTCTGCCCGTTGAACAGATTTATTGCTCTCTGTCCCATTCCTCCGGCTATTACATCTGTCACTCCTTTTTCAGAAAGCCATGCCGGTAGCAACCCGGGTTCATGGGGCGGAGGCGTTACAAGCAATTCTCCTGTTATATTTTTGTTTTCAGTCTCGATAATGGCAAACTGCTGACAATGACCAAAATGTGTACATAAAATTCCGTCTTCCAACGGGATTGCAATACGTTTTTTCATTTGTTTTTTATTTAAGAATTATTGATTTCATATAAACGTCCCATTCACGGCATTAGAATTACCACGAATGAATATTAAATCAGAGTTGGGTATACTTATTCAGAGGAAATTCAGGCCTGGATTTTTATTGACCTGATTCACCTCCTGAGCGTCTCCCTTTTCCCTGATCTCCCTCACCTCTCCGGCGGTTACCGGTTCCCCGGCCTTGTCCGGGCATATTCCCGCCATCCGTGTTTTTTTTGCAGCGGCCTTGCCTCCGCCCTGTTCCCGGGCCTTTTCCTTCAGGCCCCTTTCCATCCATACCTGGCATGAGATTAAAATTTTACTGGTTTAACATATTGATTATATCTTTTACCTTCTTTTCAGGATCTTTAATGATAATCATCTGGATTTTCAGACTGTCAAGCAATGATTTGATCTTTATCCCGAATTCTCCTGAAACTATTTTCTGAACATTTCGCGATGCTACAATCTGAACGGCAGCAGGACCGGCACCATCCGATGCATCTTTGCCCGGATTGGGAATGAATTCGATACCTTTGGTATCCTGATCGTAAATCACAAAATATGAACAACGCCCAAATCGCTGATCCAGCTTACTGTCAGCGGTGTTGCCTGTGCTTGTAATTGCTACTTTCATAAAAACTGATTTTAAATTTTTAATCTTATCCATTATTCATGTCTCCTGCCTGAGAAATGTCATTTCCCATGCATAATGGACATGTGGTAACCGTGATCGTCTTGTCAGGATTATTGAAATAACAGCCGCAGTTGTTGCATGCATACCAGTCACTGTCAAAATATATCTTGCCGCCCTCTATTATAATCTGCTTTCCCATGACAAAAGCTTCTGCCACTTTTTGTCTTGCCCTTGAATAAATACGCGTCAGGGTAGGCCTTGATACAGCCATCCGAACTGAAGCCTGCTGATGATTGAGTTTTTCATAATCACAAAGACGGAGCGTCTCATATTCTTCATATTGAAGAAATATTGTTCCGGCATTTTCATCTATAGCCTTATTCCTGTAGGGCTTAAAACCCGAAATGGCAGGAGGATTGCTTACTTTTCTGAGTCTGTATGGTCTTGGCGACATCAATTATGAGCAATGGTTCGCTACAAAGGTAATGAACAATAGCTCATAATCCAAATTTTCCTGTTCTTTTTATTAGCGACTGCAATATCCCGGTCACATCCGGGGCAGATCGCAGATTTTTCTGACATTATCATGAGACTCCTGCTTTTTTAGCGACATTGTTAGTATTTTAGAAGGTAATTTGATGATTATGATTTAAAAACTCCGGTTATGAAAGCAAAATCGACACGCAGAAAATTTATTAAGCAACTTGGCGGTTCAGGCCTGTTGCTGGCAGCAGCTCCATTACATTCCTTCTCTACGAAAGGCAGATTAACACATGGTTTTCCTTTTAATTCCCGTACCGGGCCAAACGACAGGATCCGTATTGCTACAATAGGAATGGGTATTATGGGTCATCAGGATACAGATACAGCCATCAAGGTACCAGGTATTGAACTTGCGGGTGTATGTGATTTATATACAGGCAGGCTTGTAAGGGCGAAGGAAAAATATGGTAAAAATATAATTACAACACGGGATTACCATGAATTGCTCAACAGGAAGGACATAGATGCAGTGATAATTGCAACCAGCGACCAATGGCATGCCAGGATATCGATTGAGGCTATGAACAGCGGTAAAGCAGTTTATTGCGAGAAACCGGTGGTGCAAAAGATAAGTGACGGTCTGCAGGTAATTGCTGCCCAGAAGAAAACAGGCAGACCGATGCAGGTTGGAAGCCAGCTTGTTTCAAGCATTGTAAATCACAAGGCAAGGGAGGTTTACAGTTCGGGAGCGCTGGGACAGCTGGTATGTATAGAAGCTTCTACTGACCGGCAGAGTGCTCTCGGGGCATGGCAGTACACTATGCCAACTGATGGTTCGCCGGAAACTGTAGACTGGGACCGATACATCGAGGGTATGACAAAAATGCCCTGGGATCCGAAGAAGTTCTTCTGGTGGAGGAACTACCGCGATTTCGGAACAGGTGTGGCCGGGGATCTTTTTGTTCATCTTTTGTCGGGAATTCATCTTATTACAGATTCATACGGACCTGAGAAAATTTTTGCCAGCGGTCAGTTATGTTTCTGGAAAGACGGCAGAGATGTTCCCGATGTAATGACAGCCATAATGCAATATCCTGAATCGAAGCAGCATCCCTCTTTCCAGGTGATGCTTCGCGTCAACTTTGTCAGCGGGCTTGGCGAACGAGGTCTGACAAGATATATCGGCAGTGAGGGTGCGCTGGAAATGAGGGGAAACGGTTTTAACTTAACGCACAGCATAATGCCTAAAGCTCCCGGTATAGGGGGATGGGACGCGATCTATTCATATCCGCAATCGATGCAGGATGAACTGATGAAGGAATACAACGAAAAGTTTTCAGAAAAGGATCAGCAAAGACCCGAAAAGCCCGGAATGGTATATACGGCACCCGAAGAATATGATGCGCATCTCGAACATTTTAAGAATTTCTTTGATGGCGTCAGGGAAGGCAAGCCATTGGTTGAAGGACCGGAGTTTGGTTTCAGGGCTGCAGCTCCCACTCTTGCATGCAACGACAGTTATTTCCAGAAAAAGATCATAAACTGGGATCCCGTAAACATGAAAGTTATTTAATAGTTGTTGGTTAACAGGATAAACCAATAAAAAGAGATCCTGTCTGGAAAGATATTTTTTACAATAATTTAGTTTTTAACCCTTTAAAAAACCTTGATCATGAAGAGTATTTTAAAACAGATTTCTGAAAAAGAAAGGCTCAGGGAAAAATCAGAAGCAGAAGCCATTAATGCTGAGATTGCCAGGCCGTCAACAACAAGTGACCGCAGGAATTTCCTTAAAAAGGCAGCCTTTGGAGGCATAGCCCTGGGAGGGCTTATGCATCTTTCTATTGAAGACACCATTGCACAGACAACCTCAAAAGTACAGAGGGCATCTTCGCCTTCCGATCTCAAGATCACCGATATGCGGACAGCCAAAACGGCAGTGATGGGAGGGACAGCCATTATCAGGATTGATACAAACCAGGGCATTTACGGACTTGGAGAAGTCAGGGATGCCGCCGATTCACGCTATGCCCTTATGCTTAAAAGCAGGATCCTTGGTGAGAATCCCTGCAATGTTGAAAAAATATTCAAGATAATCAGGCAGTTTGGCTATCACGGCCGTCAGGGTGGCGGCGTATGTGCCGTGGAGATGGCTCTTTGGGACCTTTGCGGTAAAGCCTACGGGGTTCCCGCATGGCAGCTTCTGGGAGGCAGATATCGTGACAAGGTAAGATTATATGCCGATACGCCGGGCGGTGAAAATCCTGAACAGCAAAGGGAAAGGATTAAATACCGTACTGTAGACCAGGGATATACATGGCTGAAAATGGACCTTGGGATAAGAAGCATAATGAAAATTCCGGGTTCCCTTGTGAATCAGGCCTTCTGGACGGAGAACGACCGTCTGATGCGTGAGAAAAATGATATATTCATGACTTCCGGAAGAACCCTTCATCCTTTCACACAGATCCAGATAACCGACAAGGGACTTGAGGAAATGGCAAAAATCGTTGCAGCAACGCGTGAACTTATTGGATGGGAAATGCCCATTTTCACTGACCATTTCGGACATTTTGACTATAATAATGGAATACGTCTGGGCAGGGTGCTCGAAAAGTACAGGCTGGCAAGTATGGAAGATGTTATTGCATGGTTCTACACGGAGCAATGGAAAAAACTGTCAGATGCGCTCGAAACACCAATGATGACAGGTGAGGATATCTATTTGCTGAATGGATTCAGGGAGCTTATAGATATGCAGGCAGTTGATATCGTGCATCCTGACCTGGCAACTTCAGGAGGCCTTCTGGAGACCAAAAAGATCGGCGATTATGCTGAAGAGCACGGGATAGCAATGGCTATGCACCAGGCAGGTACTCCGGTGTCATTCATGGCAAATGTGCATTGTGCAGCAGCCACACAGAACTTCCTGGCCCTCGAACATCATTCGGTTGATGTGGAATGGTGGGAAAGCCTTGTTAAGATGACCGGATCAAAGCCAATAATTGAAAAAGGATTTGCCCCTGTGCCCCTTGATTCTCCGGGATTAGGCATAGAACTTAATGAGGAGGTTGTTAAAAAGCACCTGAGGCCCGATGAGCCCGGTTATTTCCTTCCGACACCGGAATGGGATCAGCGGCGTTCGGCCGACCATCTGTGGAGCTAGGTTTTTAGACTGATCAGATAAAATACCGGGATTGCTGAAGCAGAAAATCAATTGAATCATGCTTTATGCAATCCCGGTTATTTCTTACTGTGATGATAATTTCATGTGATCGGGGAATATTTCCTAACCAACATTACTTTAAGAAAACCCTTGTGATCTCCGGACCGGATGGATAAACGATATCTCCCTGTTCTTCGGCAGTAATGAACACTTCAGTGAAATCAAAAGCTGTAAGGGATTTCAGCGATGAGGTTTTGGCATTTCTGACACTTAACTGTCCGATATTCTTGGTACCCTCATTTTTCGTCACTACCCATACCACATAAGTCTTTTTTGCAGGATCAACCCTGTCAACACTTGCAAGGTTTCTGGCAGTAACATTCAGGGTATAATTATTGTGTTTATCCTTTTTCTTAAGCGCTGTTATATCAGCTGCAGGAACGAGACCCGATACCGGGAACCTGGTACCTGTGGCACAGGAGGCCAGAAGCAGAATCATAATTAATGCAAACAGGTTTTTCATAGTTGTCATTGTTTTTCTCAGATTAAACAAAACTCAATACGTTTTAGTTCGAAAAATAACAAACTTAATTTAAAGGTACGACTTTTTAGCAGCCTGTGATAAGGAATTGATAAAGTCTCTCTTTTCATAAATTTTTCTTTCTGATCCGTGGAGTTATTTTAAAGATTTCCATACTAATTATCATCGGAATCGCCATTGCCAGTACATAAAGCCATTCTGTAACTGTTATCGGTTCTATCCTTAGAATGTTCTGCATAAAAGGAATCTGCATGCTGAGAATATGAATACCCTGGGCGAGTAATACCCCGAATACCAGGATTGTGTTCCTTTTCAGTGGGACTTTGAATGCTGATATCGTTTCGGAGCGGCAGTTGAATACATGAAAGTTCTGCATGAATACCATAAGCAATAAGACAAGGTTTCTTGCATAGGTTTCGTTGATCTGGGTATAGTTGTTAAGCCAGTACCAGAAACCAAAAACTATTGCTCCCATGGTCGCGCTTGCAACCAGTGTCTGTCTTATCATCAGGGGATTAAATATCGTTTCTGACGGTTTTCGTGGTTTCTTAAGCATTGCCCCGGGCTCGCCTCCTTCGAAAGCCAGTGCCACGTCCTGAATCCCGTTAGTGACAAGGTTAAGCCACAATAGCTGCACGGCAAGCAACGGCAAAGGCAGTCCTGCAATAATTGAAAGAATGAAAAGAATTATTTCTGCAGCTCCCGTTGAGATAAGCAGATAAATAACTTTTCTTACATTATCATAGGCAAAACGGCCTTCTTCGACGCCAGAAACGATTGAAGAGAAATTATCATCAAGCACTATCATCGAGCCGACCTCCTTAGCCACGTCAGTGCCTGATCCCATTGCAACTCCGATATTTGCCCGGCGGAGAGCGGGAGCATCATTGACACCGTCGCCGGTTACGGCAACAAATTCCCCATCGCGTATCAATACATCTACTATTTCCAGTTTCTGGATAGGGGATACCCGAGCAAAGACATTTGCAGAAGCTACAAGCTGTTCATATGCAGGACTGTCGTGTGAACCGGCTTCACTAAGCATGCTTCCGGTCACCACTACCCGGGTTGGACCCATAATGCCCAGCTCCTGTGCAATGGTTCCGGCAGTGGCAGGATGATCGCCTGTTATCATTATTACTTTGATCCCTGCTTTTTTACATTTATTGACCGATTCTTTTGCTTCAGGTCTCAGAGGATCAATAAAACAAACAAGACCATGGAAAACAAGTGAAGGAATATCCTGTTCTTCGTATATCTCCTTCTTAACATAGTTCCCGTATTCACCCAAAGCAAAAGCCAATACCCTGTAACCTTGTGCTGCAATATCTTCAGACTGCCTTAAAATCGTCTCACGATCAATTTCTACTTTGGAATTATTGACAATCATGTAATTACAAAATCCCAGGATAGTTTCAACAGCTCCTTTTGCCCCTATGACGGTTTGACCGTTTTTGGTGCAAAAAGCTGCAGAAAATTTCTTCTCCGATTCATAAGGAATTTTATCAGCCAGTGGAAATTTGATCCTGAGCTCTTCAGGATTGATTCCCAGTTTATAACCCATTCCCAGTAATGCAATGTCAATCGCATCTCCATGATGAATCCATCTGCCATTTTCCATGTACAATGAACCCTCGTTGGCCAGGATTGCAATTCTTGCAAGTGTTTTGAGATTAGTGTTTTCATCGGGATCAACCTTTTTGCCGGGATTACCGTCATCATTAATCATCCCCTCTCCGTTGTAGCCTTCACCTGTTATTGAGAAACTTGTTCCATCAGGGAAAATTATCTTTTTTGCTGTCTGTTCATTAACTGTAAGGGTTCCTGTTTTGTCGCTCGCGATAACGGTGCAGCTGCCAAGGCTTTCAACTGAATTGAGTTTTCGTACTATTACGTTTCTTCTGGCCATCCGTCGGGTGGCTATTGACAGGGCAACTGTCAATGCTACCGGCAATCCTTCAGGTATGGCTGATACGGCCAGCGCAACTACAAGAAAAAATATTGCTGTAAAGTCCATACCCTTTAACCGAAGCATAAGACCCAGGATAAAACAAAGGGCGACAATGAAGATTGTGATCTGCTTTACGAATTTTTCCATTCTCACGATTAAGGGAGGCTTGGCAGATTTTCCTTCCGAAACATTACGGGCAATCAATCCTACCTGTGTTGAGACTCCTGTTCCTGTAACAATTCCCGTTCCCCTGCCCAGCATAACTGTCGATCCGGCAAAAGCCATATTTGCCCTTTCCGCAACCCCGATATCTTCACGCAGCAGGCCGGTTTGCTTTTTTGCTGCCATGGATTCTCCCGTGAGAAAACTTTCATCTATTTCAAGATTTGACGTCTCAAAAAGCCTGATATCAGCAGGTACCTTTGTTCCTGAATCAAGATATACTATATCGCCGGGTACCAGTTTCTCCGATTCTATTTCCCTCTCCTTTCCATCACGCCTGACTCTTGCCTTTATTTTCAGGAGTTTTTGCAGTCCTGATGCACTCTTTTCTGCATTATATTCCTGGGTGGCCCCGATTATGCTGTTTATAAGTATCACAATAAAAATAAAGATCGCATCTTTGCCTTCACCTATGGCAACTGATGCAATGGCAGCAGCTATAAGGATAAAAATGAGGGGATTAATCAACTGGTGTGCAATGATTGCCCATATTGTCACCTTTTTGCCTTCAGGCATTTTGTTTTCGCCGTAAAACCCCAGTCTTTTTTCCGCCTCCGGAGTATCCAACCCATGGCGGTTGGCATTTAATTCTTTTAAAATATCCTTAATTTCAAACGAATGCCAGGGCTCATCGACAATGTTTGGCTTGTGCTTTGCTTCGTTCATTTTTTTATTATTGATGGTTAATCCAGTGCCACTTTTAATTTTACCTGTTGCCTGGATCAGATTCATTAATCCGGCAACAGGCACATATTTCATTCATTCGCTCCGGCTTATTGCATAGCGCTTGCCCTTCAGGCTGGAACAGGCTTAATACAGGCAGGTAATTGAATTTGAAGGTCAACCTATATAACTTATCCCGGAAAAACAAAAATCTTAAGGACCGCCAACAGTATAAATATTGCAAGCCAGAACAAAAAAATCTTGAATCCGTCGGATATTTTGGGCAGTTTCATGATATAGTTGAAAATGTATACCTGTGCTTCTGCAAATTTAGGTAAGCCGCCTTTTCCGGTGAATTAAAAAATGATTAGAAGATTGTTAGAAACTCTTTAGAAAATCTTCGGATAATGGCTGAAAACAATAATAATTAATCATATGAGCCGTAATCATTTCCCGTTAATAAATCTATTTAACTGGTATTTAATAGTAAAGCCCGCGATTGGGCGGGCTTTACTGAAACAAAGTATATAGAAGTAAAAGAAGCCTATCTAAGTCTTATCCTGCAATTTCCTATATTCTGGCTGTTTGAAAATATCTGAATCTTGTATTCCCCGGATACAAGTTTTTCCTTTGGAGCGTATGTCAGGGACACCTTTCTTGATTCTTCAAATTCGGAGGTTACCGGCGAAAGGCTTGCGGTAAGGTTTCTGATATC
>CAZTDW010000079.1:0-16521 GCA_964611835.1 uncultured Rikenellaceae bacterium
GGGTCCATAATATCTGACTTTTAATAGGTAATTTCATTAACAGATCATTGTCGGGTTTCCGGCTTTCAGTTTGGTTCTCCGGCTCATAAAAAAAATTCTTCACACTATCTCTCTTTTGCCCTGAAAGCCATTGCATAAAGCTTAATCTGCCTTATCATTGCGAGCAGGCCGTTTGACCGTGTAGGTGAAAGATTTTGTCTTAACCCTATCCTGTCGATGAAATACAGGTCCGATCCGATAATTTCATCAGGCGTCCGGTCCGAGAGGACTTTTATCAACAGAGCTACAATTCCCCGTGTTATTATAGCGTCGCTGTCGGCAGTGAATGAAATCTTTTGTCCGTCGTAATCAGGATGCAGCCAGACCTTCGACTGGCAGCCTTCTATCAGAAAATCATTTGTCTTGAAACGGGGATCTATCACCGGCAGGCTTTTTCCGATGTCGATGAGCAGATTATACTTGTCCATCCAATCGTCAAAAACCATAAAATCTGCGATTATACTATCCTGAATATCGTTTATTGTCATAATGCATTTTCATGAAAACATGCTTATCACCTTCTCAATTCCTGTGCCAAGGGTATCAATTTCCTCCCTGGTGTTGTAAAAACACATGGATGCCCTCACTGTGCCTTCAATCCCAAACCTGTCCATAACCGGCTGGGCACAATGAGTCCCGGTCCTTACGGCAATCCCCATTTTGTCAAGGACTGTGCCGGTATCATACTGATGAATCCCTTTAAGCAGGAATGATATTGTGGATATCTTGTTCTTTGAATTGCCATAAATCCTCAAAGAACTTATTTCCGACAATCTTCCGGTTGCATAGTCAAGAAGCATCTTTTCGCGGGAAGCTATTTCCTCTCTTCCTGTATCAGTAACATAGTCAATTGCCCTTGCAAGTCCGATGGCTCCTGCATAGTTCATAGTGCCGGCTTCAAATTTGAAAGGAAGTTCATTCCAGGTGGTTTTTTCAAAGGTAACTTTCTCTACCATGTCGCCCCCGCCCTGCCAGGGAGGTAATTCTTCAAGCCATTTCTCCTTGCCGTAAAGAATTCCGATACCGGTGGGACCATAGATCTTATGGCCTGAAAAAACATAGAAATCACAATCAAGTGACGCGACATCGACAACACCGTGCTGTATTCCCTGGGCTCCGTCAACAAGAACCGGGACGTTCGCCGAATGAGCTATCTGTATCATCTCCTTCACGGGAAGAATAACCCCAAGGGCATTTGATACCTGCGATACGGAAACGAGCCTGGTTTTTGAAGAAATGAGCTTAATGAATTCATCCATCAGAATTTCACCGTTGTCATTAACAGGAATGATACGGAGCGATGCTCCCTTCCTCTGGCACATCATCTGCCATGGAACGATATTGGCATGATGTTCCAGGTTGCTTATGATTATTTCATCCCCGGGACTGATGAATCTTTCTCCAAAACTGAATGCGACACTGTTTATCGATCCGGTTGTGCCGGATGTGAATATTATTTCCTCCCTCCTGGCAGCATTGATGAATGACCTGACCTTCTCCCTCGCATTTTCATATGCTTCGGAAGTAAGGTCACTCATGGCGTGAACCCCACGGTGGATATTCCCGTTATAGCTTGTATAAACCTCCCTTACGGCATCGAGGACGCATTGGGGTTTCTGTGTTGTTGCTCCGTTGTCGAAATAGACAAGAGGTTTGTTGTAAACCTTTTTGCCCAGAAGGGGAAAATCAGCCCGTATTTCCGAAATATCTTTCAATTCCTAAGTTTTTAACCGCATTTAACCATGCAACTGGCGCATCTTGAAAGCTCACCTTTAAGCCGTTGCATAACGAGATTGTCCATCCTTTCCCTGAGGGCTTCAACCCTTATATTCTGTATCACCTCATGGGCGAAACCGAACATAAGCATAAGCTTGGCCTGGCGCTTGTCAATCCCTCTCGATTGAAGGTAAAACAGGGCATTGTCATCAAGCTGGCCCACCGTGGCTCCGTGGCTGCATTTGACATCATCCGCAAAGATCTCCAGCTGGGGCTTTGTGTACATTTTGGCATCATCGGTCAGAAGGATATTGTTGTTTTTCTGATAAGCCATTGTGCCCTGAGCCTCCGGGGCAACATATATCCTGCCGTTAAAAGCACCTGTGGACATCTCGTCAAGTACTCCTTTAAAAAGCTGATTGCTTGTACAATTGGGGAAGGCATGATCAACATTTACCAGATTGTCGACATGCTGCCATTTGTCGGACAGATAAAGGCCGAATGAATTACATTCAGCACCTTCTCCTCCCAGGATATGATATGTGTTGTTCCTTACAAGCCCCCCGTGAAGGGTTATGTTGTTGGATGAAGTATAGCTGTTTCTTTCCTGATGGATATAGGTATGAGTTATTTTGCACGCATTATTATGCTCATTCTGAACCCTTATAATGTCAAAATGTGCATTTTCCCCTACATGAACTTCTGTAACTGCATTGGTGAGAAACTTCTGTGGCGATAAGGTATGATCGCAGATAATAATTGTGAATTCTGCATTATCCTCCACAATGATAAGGTTGCGGTGCTGATTAAAAGTATCTTCCGGCGAATCGACCAGATTTACCACCTGAACAGGTTTCTTCAGTACAGTCCCTTTCGGCACATAAACAAATACCCCGTCGGAGGCCATGGCCGTATTAAGGTGAAGCAAACCATCCGAATCGCTCCTCGCATATTTGCCGTAATGCTTTTCAATGAGTTCCGGGAATTGCCTTGAAGCTTCATTAAGACTTCCAATAAGTATTCCTCCCGGGAGCTTCCTGATCTTGCCGTTAACGGTAGGATAAAAACCATTCAGAAGAACCACGCCGTGCGCATCAAGATCAGTAACATCGCACCTGAATTCCTCAGCCTTTATAAAATCAGATTCCTGAGGTATGAAATAGGATTTGTAATCGTGCCTGAAAAAGAGATCCAGGTTGGTGTATTTGTAATTCTCATTTTTCCTGGTTGGCACTCCCAGAGTATTGAACCTTTCAAATGCAGCCTCCCTGAAGGAATTTATGAAGGAGGTTGACCCCTCCATGATCCTGTGGATATTATCAGTATATATCCCTGAAAAAGCTTCTGTTATTTCTGAATTTGCTGCCATATCAGTTCTGATTGTCAACCTCTTTCTTGATCCAGTCGTAGCCCTTTTCCTCAAGTTCCAAAGCCAGTTCCTTTCCTGCAGTTTTAACAATCCGTCCGTCATACAGGACATGGACAACATCGGGTACTATGTGATCCAGAAGGCGCTGATAATGAGTTATCACAATTGTTGAACTGTCAGGGCGCTTAAGTTTGTTTACCCCGTTTGCCACCACTCTCAGGGCATCAATATCAAGACCTGAATCGGTCTCATCCAGAATTGCCAGCTTTGGTTCGAGCATAGCCATCTGGAAAATCTCATTCTTCTTTTTCTCTCCGCCCGAAAAACCTTCATTAACAGATCTGTTTGCTAGTTTTGAATCTATATCCACAAGATCCTTTTTTTCACGCATGAGCCTGAGAAAATCAGAAGCGGAAAGAGGATCCAGTCCCTTATACTTTCGATGCTCATTGACAGCTGTTTTAAGGAAATTCACCATGCTGACCCCGGGAATTTCGATAGGATACTGGAAGCCAAGGAATATTCCCTCCCTCGAACGATCCTCAGGAGCCATTTCAAGAAGATTTTTCCCGAAATATGTTACCGTTCCTTCTGTAACCTCTGCAAAATCCCTTCCTGCAAGTACTGCTGCCAGCGTGCTTTTCCCCGACCCGTTCGGGCCCATTATTGCATGGATCTCGCCGGGTTTTACTTCAAGGCTTATTCCCTTCAGGATTTTCTTTCCTTCAATAGCAGCATTTAAATTTTTAATAACAAGCATGATGTTTTAAAATATTCTGTTTTTTATCCAACACTACCTTCGAGGCTTATCTGAAGAAGCTTCTGTGCCTCGACTGCAAATTCCATAGGAAGCTTATTGATAACTTCCCTGGCATATCCGTTAACTATAAGGCCTATTGCGTCTTCGGTTGATATTCCTCTCTGGTTGCAGTAAAATATCTGGTCCTCCCCTATTCTGGAGGTTGTTGCTTCGTGCTCCACTATCGCGCTCTGATTGTCAACTTCAAGATAGGGGAATGTATGAGCCCCGCACTTATCCCCGAGAAGCAGTGAATCACACTGTGAAAAATTCCTGGCTTCTTTTGCATTCTTCAGTACCTTCACCAGGCCCCGATAACTGTTTTGTCCATGCCCTGCGGATATGCCTTTTGATACAATAGTGCTTTTCGTATTCCTGCCTATGTGAATCATTTTTGTACCGGTATCGGCCTGCTGGTAGTTGTTTGTGACTGCCACGGAGTAAAATTCGCCTGTTGAATTGTCTCCCCTGAGTATACATGAGGGGTATTTCCAGGTTATTGCTGAACCGGTCTCGACCTGTGTCCAGGATATCTTGGAGCTCTCGCCCCTGCAGAGCCCCCTTTTGGTTACGAAATTAAAAATCCCTCCTTTGCCGTCCTTGTCTCCCGGATACCAGTTCTGAACTGTCGAATATTTGACCTCAGCATTTTTTTCTGCAATGATCTCGACAATTGCTGCATGGAGCTGATTTTCGTCCCTCATTGGGGCAGTGCATCCTTCAAGGTAGCTTACGTAACTCTCTTCGTCGGCCACAAGAAGCGTACGCTCAAACTGACCCGTATTTGCTGAATTTATCCTGAAATATGTCGATAATTCCATCGGACACCTGATCCCTTTTGGTATATAGCAAAACGAACCGTCGCTGAATACCGCTGAATTAAGGGTTGCAAAGAAGTTATCGGTATAAGGGACGACTGTGCCCAGATAACGTTTTACCAGTTCGGGAAACTCCTTTACCGCTTCACTGAATGAGCAGAAAATGATTCCCATCTCGGCCAGCGTCTCCTTGAATGTAGTCTTGACTGAAACACTGTCCATAACGGCATCAACGGCAACACCCGACAGGTGTTTTTGTTCCTCCAGGGGAATGCCGAGCCTGTCAAATGTTCTCTTCAATTCAGGATCAATATCATCAAGGCTTTCCAGCTTAGGCTTCTGCCTGGGGGCTGCATAGTATATTATGTCCTGGTAGTCGATCGGTGGAATCTTCAGGTTTGCCCATGCAGGCATCTTCATTGTCTGCCAGTGGCGGAATGCCTTCAGACGGAATTCAAGCAGCCATTCCGGCTCTTCCTTCTTGCTGGAAATAAGGCGTATAATATCCTCATTAAGACCACGGGGTATCTTTTCGGTCTCAATATCTGTAAAAAATCCGTACTTGTATTCGCCGGAGGTTACATCGTTAATTATATCGTCCTGATCTTTTTCCATTAATCTGCCCTTACATAAACTAACAAACTGAACAAGTTTTTGTTAGATCTTAAACATCCATAATGCTCAAATAGCACGCAAAATTATTAAAAATATTAGGAATGAATAAGGTTTCATTCCACAATTTGAAAATGATCAAACCTGAAAAATATCATTTAAATACCATGCATTTTCTAAGATTATTTGCTGGAATTATTTATAAATTCGCATCCTTTTATATGCCCAATTTTCATTTAATACCCCATTGATTATGTTCGACGTACTTAGTTCATGCCTGTCAAATAATGCCAGGAAGGCACTTGTGACGGCATTTCTTATTATTGCGCCTCTTTCTCTTTTTGCTGCAGGAAACGAGGCCATTAAAATCGGCCCGGTAAGAATTGAATTCGTCTTTTTCGGCCTGATCCTTCTGGGAGTGGCTTTATTCCACAAGCAGACATTCTGGGTAGCCGTTATTGGATTAAGTGTGCTTATGACATTTAAATTGATCTTTGATCCGGGATTTCATCTTTATGAACATTTCTTCGGCACAATCCCGCTTGGCGAACAGTTAATGGATAAGGAGCTTCGCCAGGGGGAATGGGGCATTATCCTGAACCTTCTTGGATTGCTCCTTGGATTTGCCGTGCTGTCAAAAATATTTGAGGAATCGGGAGTACCCGACATACTGCCCCGGTATCTGCCCGATGACTGGAAGGGGCCTTTCCTGCTGCTTATTTTCGTCTTTATACTTTCATCCTTTCTCGATAATATTGCCGCTGCACTTATAGGAGGCACGATAGCACTGGTTGTTTTCAGGAAAAAGGTGCACATAGGTTATATCGCGGCACTGGTTGCAGCTAGCAATGCGGGAGGATCGGGAAGCGTGGTTGGCGACACTACCACTACCATGATGTGGATCGACGGGGTAGCTGCATTAAATGTTCTGCATGCTTATGTTGCCGCTGCGGTTGCCCTGCTTTTTTTCGCCTGGTTTGCAGCGCACCAGCAGGACAGATACCAGAAAATTCAAAAAGATGCAAGTCCGGATGTAAGCATCGACTGGGTAAAGATATTCAATGTTGTTCTGATCCTGGCCGGCGCCATAATTTCAAACATCCTGTACGACATGCCTGCGCTGGGAGTCTGGATTGCCATCATAGCCGGAACGTTCCTGAGAAAAGTGCCATGGAAAGAAGTGCCCGGTGCGCTGAAGGGAACTATTTTCCTGCTGTGCCTTGTTACCTGTGCTTCTCTTATGCCTGTGGAAGAGCTTCCCGATGCTTCGTGGATGACAGCACTGTCACTCGGTTTCCTTTCGGCCGTTTTTGACAATATCCCGCTGACGAAGCTGTGCCTCGATCAGGGCCATTACGACTGGGGGATGCTTGCATATGCTGTTGGATTCGGAGGTTCAATGATATGGTTCGGATCATCGGCAGGAGTTGCCATCACGAACAAGTTTCCCGAAGGACGGGATGTGGTCCAGTGGATTAAAAAAGGCTGGCATGTTGCCGTCGCATATATTATCGGATTCTTTGCACTTTATCTCGTTATGGGATGGGAACCTGCCGATAATAACGAGCATAAAGTAATAAACTGCCCCGTTCCGGGCTGTCCTATGGCCGGCAAAAAAGCAGCGGACCAAACCAGTATGAATTACATCGATTATGTCAGCAAGGATCCCGGTTTACCAACGGCCGGTTCTGATTTCAATTTGGCTCAGCCTTTATAAGTTATTAGCCGATAAATCACTACATTTGCGAATTGCCAACATGAAATATAGACAATCGCATGATAGACCAAAACCCGTTCTTTACAAACAAGCCATCAAAAAGATTATTGTTGGTCATCGTTTCATTGTTCATTCCTTTTCTTGCCTTTGGCGCTGAAGGCAACAGTCCTTCTGTCGGGCCCATCAGGATTGAATTCATACTATTCGGGCTGGTTCTCGCCGGAGTCGCCCTTTTTCACAAACAGACCTTCTGGGTAGCTCTTACCGGCCTGATAGTAATCCTTTCATTCAAGCTGATCTTTGATCCGGGATTCCATTTTGCAGAACATATGTTTGGAGAAACTCCCCTGCTCGATCAGCTGGCCGATAAGGAACACAGGGAAGGCGAATGGGGGATAATATTGAACCTGCTTGGCCTTTTGCTTGGCTTTGCAATACTATCGAAGATATTTGAAGAATCAAGGGTTCCTGATATTCTTCCGAGGTATTTGCCTGATGACTGGAAGGGTCCGCTTCTCCTGTTGATTTTTGTCTTTATCATGTCAGCCTTTCTTGACAACATAGCAGCAGCACTTATTGGGGGGACAATAGCTCTTGTGGTTTTCAGCAGGAAGGTACATATCGGTTACCTTGCAGCCATTGTTGCAGCAAGCAATGCCGGCGGAGCAGGAAGTGTTGTGGGCGACACCACCACCACAATGATGTGGATTGGCGGGGTAAGCGCCTTTAAAGTACTTCCGGCTTTCATTGCAGCAGCTTTTGCCTTTTTGTTTTTTGCATGGTTCGGATCACATCAGCAGGATAAATACAGAAGAATTCAAAGGGATCCCTGTCCGGGCGTTGTAATAACATGGAAAAATATAGGTGTTGTGGCATTGATACTTGCAGGAGCGATCCTGGCAAACATCATTTACGATATGCCGGCCCTGGGAGTATGGATTGCCATATTGATCGGCGCCTTTATAATCAAAATTCCATGGAAAGAAGTACCGGGAGCATTGAAAGGGACCATATTCCTTCTCTGTCTGGTGATGTGCGCCTCAATGATGCCGGTTGAAGAACTTCCCAATGCAAGCTGGGGCACTGCTTTTGCACTTGGGTTCCTTTCATCTGTGTTCGATAATATCCCGCTTACCAAGCTATGCCTTGACCAGGGCCATTACGACTGGGGGATGCTTGCCTATGCCGTCGGATTTGGCGGGTCGATGGTATGGTTCGGATCATCTGCAGGTGTTGCGATCACTAATAAGTTCCCGGAAGGAAGGAATGTCATTATGTGGCTCAGAAATGGATGGCATATTGCAGTAGCATATGTTATTGGATTTTTTGCACTTTACCTTATTATGGGATGGAACCCTTCCGACAATAAGGAACATAAGATCATAAACTGTCCTGTTCCCGGATGCCCCATGGCGGGGCATACAGCCGAATCAGGCCGGCAGGTTGTTATAAATGCAGGTACCCGATACCTGCATAACAAGCTATTTGACAATTAATATCAAATTAATCCGGAAATGAAAAAACTATTTTTTGTGTTGACGCTTATTACGACAGGAGCTGCCTGTCTTGGCACTGAAAATGAGAAAGATATAAAGGCTGCTCTTAAGCATGTGACTGTTTTTACCGACCGCGCCCAGCTTAATCATGAGACCTCGGTTGAACTTGCCACCGGAAAAACGATACTGAAACTTGGAGGCCTGTCACCCTACATCGATGCGCAAAGCATACAGGTGAAAGGATTCGGTGATTTTGTAATACTTTCCGTAAACCATCAGAATAATTATCTGAGCAACCTTGAAGACATACCCGAAGTAAAGACCATCCGCAGCCAGATAGAAGCTCTTCAGCTGAAGGTAGAGGATGAAAAAGCTGCAATTGCTGTCCTGAAGGAAAAGGAAGCTTTTCTGATTGCCAACCGGGCTATTCTTGTCAAGGAAACAACATTTTCACTCGAACAGCTGAAAAATGTAATGGACCTTTATACCAATAGTATGGATCAGGTTACAACTTCAGTACTTAAAAAGAACAGACTGATAAAGGATTATGAAAAACAGATTGCAGCTCTTCAGCAGCAGATCTCGGACAAATTTGGCAGGAAAAATCTTCCGTCAGGAGAGATATCGGTTTCAGTATCTGCTGAAAAGCCTGTAACCGCAAGGATAAATTACAGCTATGTCGTTTCAAATGCCGGTTGGTTTCCGTCATACGATATAAGGGTTGACAATATAGCCAGGCCAGTGGACATCGTATATAAGGCGAATGTTTTCCAGAATACCGGAGTATCATGGAAAGATGTGAAGCTAAGCTTTTCGAATGCAACACCATGGATTTCAGGTAACGTACCAAACCTTGATCCGTGGTTCATTGATTATTATGTGCCTGCTCCTCCCGCTACCAGAGTCAGGGCATTAGCATACAGCCAGGCAAAAAAGAGCACTGAAGATGCCGCCGAGATGGTAACAATGGACAAACCTGAAGAACTTAATGAGATCGAAGCAATGCCTGTTATGGTTGAAAGGCAGACAGGAGAGACAACTATCACTTTCGACGTTTCAGTTCCATATTCCATCTCTCCGGATGGTAAGATACAGACTATAGAGATCCAGCGGACCTCATCTCCGGCAGATTACAGATATGTGACCATTCCCAAGCTCTCATCAACCGCATATCTTACGGGAAATATTACCGACTGGGCGAAACAGGGGCTAATCGGAGGCGAGGCAACCCTGTATTTTGACAATGCCTATGTTGGTAAATCATTCCTCGACGTTAACCAGTTAAAAGATACACTCAGGGTCTCGCTTGGAGCAGATAACAGCATCCTGGTAAAAAGGGAAAAAAGGCAGGACTTCACCAGCAAAAGAACCCTTGGAGCAAATAAGACTGAAACATATTCTTTTACAATAACTGTCAGAAACAATAAGCCCAATCCGGTAAGAATCATCGTCAGTGACCAGATCCCTATCTCTTCGAACAGCGGAATAGAGGTTGAGGCGATTGAATTATCGGCAGGAAGACATAACCGGCAGACCGGCGAAATCAAATGGGATCTTGAAATAAAGCCGCAGGAAACCCGGGAGCTGGTATTAACCTATTCGGTAAAGTATCCTAAAGATAAAACAGTAATACTTGAATAATTCAATACGATGAAAGTCCTGGGAAACCTTGTCTGGCTACTGTTCGGCGGAATAATAATCGCCATTGAATACTTCATTGGCAGCCTGGTACTTATGATAACAATTGTCGGAATACCATTCGGATTGCAGACTCTCAAAATGTCGTCATTGTCGATATGGCCATTTGGAAGGACAAGCCGCATTAAAGAAAGAGCTTCGGGCTGCCTGTACATTTTCATGAATGTCCTGTGGCTCCTGTGCGGTGGCATCTGGATCGCTGCAACACACGCATTTTTTGGCATCCTGCTGTGCATCACCATTATAGGAATTCCGTTCGGCAGGCAGCATTTCAAACTGACCGAGGTGGCCCTGAATCCTTTCGGGCGGGATATTGAAAGAATATAATATCTCAGGTAGAAAGCAATTAATGGGCAGCCGAAGCCTTTCTTCCCTGATCAGCCAGGCAAGGCGCAACACGTTAGTCCTCAGGCTCAGTACCAATTAAAAATCAACACTATAAAATTCCGGAAAAATTATGCCCGATATTGAAAGCAGCAATACACCAATAGAAAGTTTAGGGAAATTTGGCCTTATAGATCGTCTTGCATCCAAAGCCGAAAAGCTTAATTCCGGCACTTTAAAGGGACCAGGAGATGATTCCTGCATTATCGACACAGGGAACGACCTTACACTGGTTTCAACTGATCTTCTCATGGAGGGGATCCATTTCAATCTGGTATATACTCCCATAAAGCATCTGGGTTATAAGGCTGTTATAAGGGGTATCTCCGACATATATGCAATGAATGGGCAGCCGGGCCAGATTCTTGTCTCACTTGGGATCAGTTCCCGGTTTTCTGTTGAGCAGCTGGATTCACTTTATGAAGGCATATCTCTTGCATGCAAAAAATACAATGTTGACCTTGCGGGAGGAGATATGACAAGCTCACTTACCGGCCTTACCATCGGGATTACTGCCATTGGAACGGTCGGCAGAAAATCAGTAGCAGCAAGGAATGGCGCAAAACCCAACGACCTAGTTTGCGTGACGGGAGACCTGGGGGCTGCTTTTATGGGACTTCAGGTACTTGAAAGGGAAGGCAGGCTGTTTAACAGGGATCAAAGCTTCAAGCCCGACCTTTCAGGTTATGAATACATCATAGAAAGGCAGCTTAAGCCCGAATTCCCTGCAGATGTCCTTAAACAGCTGGAGGAGTTAGGGATACTTCCCACTTCAATGATTGACATCTCCGACGGACTGGCTTCTGATCTGATGCATATATGCAAATCATCAGGGACCGGATGCCGGTTATATTATGACAAAATACCCATAGATACAGAAACTTTCAGAACAGCCGGCGAGTTTAATATCGATCCGGTTATTGCAGCTATGAACGGCGGAGATGATTGCGAACTAATTTTTACAACTCCTCCGGTAAATTATGCGAAGATCAATGAAATAGACGGGGTGACGATAATTGGCCATCTGACTTTGCCTGAGAAGGGGTATGTTCTCATCTCACCCGAAGGAACCGAGATCGAACTGAAGGCACAGGGATGGCAAAAGCTTTGACCAGCCTGTTTATCCCCTGATTATTCCCCTTTCAGATTTTCTTATAAACTCAAGAATATAATCCCTGTCAGTGGAGGCGGTGAATTTATCCTCAATATAGTCAAGTGCCTGAGAAATATTCATGCTATTCTGATACAGAACCCTGAAAATATTGTGAATGGTATCAATCCTTTCTTTTCCGAAACCTCTCCTGGTCAGTCCTACAGTGTTTAAGCCCATGTATTTCAGCGGATCACGGTCAGCCTTGATAAACGGAGGCACATCGACCCTGACCCTTGAGCCGCCTCCAATCATTACATGCCCCCCTATCCTTGAAAACTGATGCACAAGTGTGCCTGCACTCAAAATTGCCCAGTCATCAACTTTCACTTCTCCTGCAAGGCCGGTACCATTGCCAAGAAGGCAATTATTTCCAACCTGGCAGTCGTGTCCGACGTGGGCATTGATCATTATCAGGCAGTTGCTGCCAACAATGGTTTTTCCGGCTGCAGCCGTTCCCCTGTTTACTGTACCCCCTTCTCTCACGGTTGTATTGTCGCCCAGCTCTGCCGTTGTCTCTTCACCTTTGAATTTCATGTCCTGGGGAATTCCTGAGATCACTGCCCCAGGGAAGATCCTGCAATTCCTGCCGATCCTTGCTCCATCGAATACTGTTGCATTCGGACCTATCCAGGTACCATCTCCTATCATTACGTTACCGGCAATATAGGCAAATGGTTCAACCGTAACATTTTCTCCCAGTACTGCTTCAGGATGGACGAATGCCAAATTTGAAATCATTGTCAGACTATTTGTTTTTTATAACCTGGGCTACCATTTCTCCCTCTACAACCAGATGATCCCCTACAAATGCCTGTCCGTACATTGAGACAATACCCCTCCGCATAGGCTCGATCAGGTCCATCTTCAGGATCAGTGTATCACCTGGAACAACTTTATGCTTGAATTTAAGCCTGTCAATCTTAAGGAAGTAGGTGGAATATTTTTCCGGTTCGTCAACCTTGCTAAGGACAAGCAATCCGCCCGACTGGGCAAGAGCTTCCACCAGAAGGACACCCGGCATTACCGGTTCTCCCGGGAAATGGCCCTGAAAAAAGGGCTCATCGTTCGTGACATTTTTTATTCCCACAACTGTATTTTCATCAAGTGCGATAATCTTGTCTACGAGCAGGAACGGATATCGGTGTGGTAATCTTTTCTTGATTTCTTCAATGTTATAAACAGGAGGAACCGAAGGATCATAAACAGGTATATTCAGTTTAGTATGAGATTTCTTTATTTCCTGCCTGATAAGTTTGGCGAGTCTTGTGTTGGCATAATGTCCGGGGCGGGTGGCAACTACTTTTCCTTTTATAGGCTGGCCTGCCAGAGCAAGATCCCCGAGCACATCCATCAGCTTGTGACGTGCCGGTTCATTAGGGTAGAACAACTCCGTATTGTTAAGTATTCCGGCAGTATGCTTGCTTATTCCGGGTCTGTTGAACAGACGTGCCATCCGGTCAATCTCCGATTGATCAACCTCTTTCTCCAGTATGACTACAGCATTGTCAAGATCTCCGCCTTTGATAAGCCCCATCTTGTGAAGAGGCTCAAGTTCATGAAAAAATACGAATGTGCGGCTTTTGCTTATTTCAGTCTCAAAATCATCTATTGAATCCAGAATGGCATACTGGTTGCCTAAAATTTTTGAGTTGTAGTCAATAAGTACATTAATGCTCATATGATCATCTGGATAAACGATCAGGTCAACACCGTGCTCTTCGTCGGAATAAGTTATCTTCTGCTTTACTACAAAATAGTTCCTTTCCTCTTTCTGCTCAACAAAACCGGCAGACCTGAGAGCTTCCGTAAATTTCCATGCTGATCCTCCCATTATGGGGGCTTCGGGTCCGTCGAGATCAATAAGGGCATTGTCAATCCTCAATCCATGAAGAGCGGCGAGAACATGTTCAATGGTAGAAACGGAAGCATTGTTCTGAACCAGCGTTGTTCCTCTCGATGTTTCAGTAACATTTTCAGCCAAAGCATCAATTACAGGCTTGCCCTGAAGATCTGTTCTGCAAAATTTATAGCCATGATTTACCGGCGCAGGCTTAAATGTGATATTTACATCTATTCCGCTATGCAACCCCCTACCTTTAAGGCTGATCTCTTTTGCAATCGTCCTTTGTTTTTCACTCATATTAACCCGGATTCGTTTCAAAATTTTCAGGGTACAAAAAAATCAAAAAAAACCGAACAATCCAAAAGTATAATTATTTGGCCTTCTTAATAGCTTCCAGATCCTTTTCCATCTGGTTTAAGGTTGCCCGAATTTCAGGCAGCTTTTTAAAGATGACTGAGGATTTGAGAAATTCACGGTGATCTATTGCCGGAGAACCCAGAATTATGGTGTTTTCATTCCTGACATCTCCAGTAACACCCGACTGGGCACCTATTTTGGTTCCGTCGGCTATTTTTATGTGACCAACAATGCCAACCTGTCCGGCAAACATGCAGTTCTTACCTATTTTGGAAGAACCTGCAATGCCTGTCATACCAGCCATAACCGTATTCTCACCTATTTCAACATTGTGTCCGATCTGTATAAGATTGTCAAGCTTGACTCCTTTGCGAATTATTGTTGAACCCATTGTTGCCCTGTCGATTGCTACGTTGGCGCCTATTTCAACGTTATCCTCAATAATCACATTCCCGATCTGGGGAATCTTCATAAACTCGCTTTCCGACTGGGGTGCGAATCCGAAACCATCACTCCCGATAACTGTTCCGGCATGTATAACACAGTTTTCTCCCACCACACAGTCATGGTATATTTTAACACCCGGGAACAAGGTGCAGTTTCTGCCTATCCTGGTCCCATCGCCGACATAAACATGAGGATATACCGAGCATCCGTCACCTATCTGGCAGTTGGCGCCTATACAGGCATACGCTCCGATATATACATCCTGCCCGATCTTTGCGCCTTCTTCAATTACTGCGGAGGGATGGATACCTTTTTTTCTGGGTCTTGCCTGATCAACAATCCTTAGCAATGCAGCAAAAGCATCATAAGCATTATCTACCCTGATAAGTGTTGCCCCGATCGGTGATGTTGGCACAAAACCCTTATTGACCAGAACGATCGACGATTTTGTCGAATAAATGAAATGTTCATATTTAGGATTGGCCAGGAACGACAAAGCTCCAGGGTATCCTTCTTCTATTTTTGCAACATTGTTTACTTTGATCCCTGGATTGCCTTCGACTACTCCTCCAAGAAATCCGGCTATTGTTTCCGCGTTGAATTCCATGATTTTATATCTTATTTATCTGCATTCTTTAGGATAGCACAGGAAGTACTTTGTATTTCTGCCTGAAAGCAACCTGTGGTCAAAAATATCTGATACGGAAGTGATATCCCTGGTTTTTCCGTCTTTCAGCAATATGCGCACATGAGGCCCTTCAGGTTCATAGGTCAGGTTTGAGATAGTTCCTGTAAAAACATAATAATCTGCCATCTCACTGTCAATTTTCAGGTTCCGGCAAGCATGGCCGGAAAGATCCGCCAGCTTCTCCTCCTGAAAGGGATCATTCTGCAATTCAACAGCATAGAGGTCCCTTTTCATAAGACGTCCCGACAGGTCGGAAAGTATTTTATCAGAATTATCAACCCAGTATTTGGCCGATGAATAAATGTCGGAATCGTCGAGTCGGGTAAAATGAAATGCAACGATTCCCGGGGTAAACAATCCGTCTGATCCAAGGTCGGCAGGTCCGATATTGTTCCGAAGGAAGAATTTAAGTGCGGGTGTTGCATATAAATCGCCTCCTTCGGAAGCTATGGCTTTGGCCCTTTTAAGCAACTTTACCAGAAGGCTCTCCGACGACAGGACCGTTTTATGCATATAGACCTGCCAGTACATCAGCCGGCGCGCGATAAGAAACTTCTCGAGTGAATAAATACCTTTTTCATCTATCACAAGCGTGTCATCCGAAACATTAAGCATTCTGATTATCCTGTCAGAACCCACCGAACCTTCAATGACACCAGTGAAGAATGAATCCCTCTTCAGGTAATCGAGCCGGTCCATATCAATCTGGCTTGCAATAAGTTCATGAAGAAACTTTCTCTTATAGTTGCCCCTGAAAATGTCTATGGCCATGCTTAATCTTCCATTCAGCTCCTCATTAATCCTATTCATAAGGAGCAGCGACATATCCTCATGGGTTATTCCGCTTATAATCGATTTTTCGAGTGCGTGTGAAAATGGCCCGTGACCTATGTCGTGAAGAAGTATAGCAACCAGGGTCGCCTCCTCCTCCTCCGCAGTGATAGTTATTCCCTTGCTCCTGAGAGTCTTGATTGCTGTGTCCATAAGATGGAGTGCCCCCAGACAGTGCTGGAACCTGCTGTGATTTGCCCCGGGATATACGAAACTTGTGAGTCCAAGCTGTTTAATATTTCTCAGCCG
This sequence comes from uncultured Rikenellaceae bacterium, assembly GCA_964611835.1. GTDB lineage: Bacteria > Bacteroidota > Bacteroidia > Bacteroidales > VadinHA17 > LD21. The sequence goes on from CAZTDW010000079.1 coordinate 16,217, forward strand.
CTGAAACCATGGATGTTCAATCAGGTCATAAATCAGATCGCTGGGTATGCCGATAAATCCGTAAACCGGATCATTTATTATTTTTCTCTTGTTTTTAATATAGGACACCCGAAAAAATCTTAGGCTACAAATTTATGAAATTGTTTGTGACCACAAATATGATTGTCAAGGTTCTGAATCAACCATTACTGTTAAATTCTTAACAATCCATCGCATACTATTCAAATGGATGTTCCCGGCTGAAATCAGGCCTGTAATTGCAATGACTATCCATATCCTGTATCCATCCGTTTCTGAATCCAAGT
>CAZTDW010000080.1:0-16205 GCA_964611835.1 uncultured Rikenellaceae bacterium
TATTGATTGCTGATGCGGCAATAACAATAAGATTGCAAATAATTGATTATTTGCGATTTAACATAACACTATCTGCCGGATCATGTGAGAGCCGCAGCCGGGACAGGTTGACTATACCAGTCTCTAATCAACGTTGTCGTTAAGGTAGGCGTTGTTTTCCCTGATCACCGGTCCCTCTTCATCGCCGGAGGAAAGGGTGAATTTGGAGACTTTGCTTTCGGTTGCTTTTTCGTTTGCCTTGAGCGACATATTCCTTCTTATGTAAGCAGGCACGTCTTCGAAGGTTTCGATATTCTCCTTCATGGTTTTATTTGAGAGCCCTTCCTTTTTGAGGATATTCTGCATATGCTTTACCCGCAGCAGTGTTGTCTCGGGTTTTTCCTTTTCCTCTTCATTCTCTGCAAGCCTCGAAGACCTGATCTCGTTTATCTGTTCAACCTTGTCGAGGTTGAAATCCAGTTCACCCTGCAGGTTATCATCTATTGATGAAACTATCTCTCTTGACTTCCTGTCGCGCACAGTAAAATAATCATCTCCCTTTTCGGGGATCACATGGGGGGGAACGGGATTATTCACGGCAAGCAGTTCCACTTTCTTTTGTTTGGGATGCTTGTATGGAGTAAAAATGCTGTTTGCGGGAAATCCTGTTGCTATTACCGTAACGCTGATCCCGTCGTTAAGGCTTTCATCCTGGGAAAGGCCACGGATTATAAGTGCATCGTCCGAAGCTGTTTCATAGATATAGTCGGTAATTTCACCCAGTTCATCCATGGTAAGTTCGTTTGCCCCTTTTCCCGAAGCGATATTTATAAGGATGCTTTTGGCGCCGGTGATGTCATTTGAATTAAGCAGCGGTGATGCAAGCGCTTTTTCTATCGCTGCCAGTGCCCTCCCTTCGCCTGAAGCAGAGCCCATTCCCATGATTGCCACTCCCGAATTCTTCATAACAGTTTCGACATCTGCAAAGTCGACGTTGATATATCCGGCCACTGTAATGATCTCGGCGATACCCTTAACTGCGGTTGTGAGCACATCATCAGCCTTGGCGAATGCCGTTGAGACACCCTGGTCGCCGTATATCTCGCGGAGCTTCTCATTATTGATCACAAGAAGGGAATCCACATGGTCTTTCAGTTCGGTAATGCCATCTATTGCATACCTGATTCGGATCTTTCCTTCTGACTTGAATGGTATTGTAACCACTGCTATTGTCAGCAGTCCGGCATCCCTGCAGGCTTTTGCGATGACCGGTATGGCTCCTGTACCTGTCCCTCCTCCCATACCTGTGGTGATGAAAACCATTTTTGTGTTGCCTGACAGGGCTTTCATCACATCAGCTATGTTCTCCATTGCTGCCTGCCGGCCAACCTCGGGCTTGCTGCCGGCGCCGCGGCCCTCGGTTATCGACTCACCAATCTGGACCTTTGCTGGAACCGGGCTGCTTTCGAGTGCCTGGTGATCGGTATTGCAGACCACGAAGTTCACATCCTTGATCCCTCTCTCAAACATGTGATTGACTGCATTGTTACCGCCGCCACCTATCCCTACAACCTTTATTATTGATGACCTTTCAACAGGCAGATCAAAATTCATTAAATCGTCAGTCATGGTGCTACTTTTTTATTTTTTTCAAGAACAGAATTAATGACAGCATAAAACCATATTACCTTTTGGTGATACTTTGATCTTCCACTTCAAACATCTTCATGAACATTTCTTTGATCTTGTCGGCCAGCGTGACCTTTGACTCTTCCTGAAGAGGCTGAGATTCTGCATGTTCCTCTTCTTTCTTGGCAGCGGCACTTTCATTTACGGTCTTCTTCGACTTGATGAAATCTTCCTTTCTTCCTGCAACAAATGATTTCTTGTAGGTTTCGAGATACTCGAATCCCCTCATGATAAGCCCGACGCTTGTTGCATACATAGGTTGGTTGATCTCATCCCTTGCCGGACCTGAAAGGTGTTCGTTGGGAATTCCGATCCTCACATCCATTGCCGTCTTGAATTTCATCAGCTGTGGAAGGTGCCTGAGCATTGCGCCGCCTCCCGTGATCACTATACCTGCAGCAAGCTTGTCGGCATATCCCGAATTCTGGATTTCAAAATTCACTATGTCAATTATCTCCTCCATTCTCGACTGGATGATGTAAGCAAGGCTTTTGAAGGAGATCTCCTTCGGCTCACGGCCGGCGATGCCGGGGATTGAAACCACCTTATCTTCGGGCGCTATATCGCCGAGGGCTGATCCGTACTGTATCTTGAGCTGCTCTGCATGGCGCAGCAGGATGGCGCAGCCTTCCTTGATGTCGCTCGTCACAACGTTGCCTCCGAAAGGTATCACTGCAGTATGCCGGATTATGTTGTCATAATAGACAGCAACATCTGTTGTGCCACCCCCGATATCAACCAGGACAACGCCTGCCTCCTTTTCATCCTCCGTAAGAACGGCATCTGCCGAAGCAAGAGGCTCAAGGATCATGTCCTTCAGGCTCAGGTTTGAACGCCTTATGCATCTCTCGATGTTTTTGGCAGCGGCAACCTGGCCGATAACTATGTGAAAATTGGCTTCAAGCCTCCGTCCGCAGATCCCGATGGGGCTCTTTATACCGGTTTCATTGTCAACAATGAACATCTGAGGGATGACATGAATTATCTCCTCACCGATATCGACATGTATCTTGTACATATCTTCTATCAATCTGAAGACCTCCTCCTTTTTTATTTCGTCCTCGAACGAGTCACGCATTATATAACCGCGTGTCTTCAGGCTTTTGATATGCTGTCCCGCAATGCCTGCAAACACCTCGGAAAATATGACACCTGACCTGGCCTGAACATCATCAACGGTGGTCTGGATTGCATTTACCGTTTCTTCAATATTTTGAACAACACCTCGCCTCACCCCTTTGGATGGAGCTTTGCTTAGCCCGAGAATCTCGATCTTGCCATTCTCGTTCTTAGTACCGACTATCGCCACTATCTTGGTGGTTCCGATATCGATTGCTGCTACATACTGTTCCTTTTTGTTCATGGTTATAATATGGTTATTTACTGTTGTCGTCGCCTGCAAACTATCTGTCCGCTGAAAGCAAGGTTAATTGTGGAATACTTGTTCCATCCCACCTCGGGAAGGACCCTGTCATAAAACACCTTCAGGTTCCTCAGCTTGCCCTCAAAGTTGTCGGCTGTACCGAGATGGACCGTATGGTTCCCTACCCTGGGAATAAGCACGATCTCGTCGTGACTGTCAACGTATATCTGATCGATCTGTGCCGACCAGAAGCTATTGCCGTTAATAAAGCCTACCAGATAATAAATATCCCTTAGGATGGTGTTCTTTATGCTCGTATCAAGCACGCTCACACCATTCAGCATGGCCTGGCTGATATTAATGTTGCCTCCCACTATATGGAGTCTTGGGGTATAAAGGTTACGTCGCCTGACAACCACTCCTTCCGAGTCAAGATAATAGTCGCCGCCCTCATTGGGCATAATTCTCATTATCGGAGTCCTCTGGTCAGCAAACAGGTGCAGCGTACCATCAACCGACATGAAAGCTTCGGCCGATTTCAGTTCACGATACCTGCTGTTCATGGTTTCCTCTATTTCCGACAGCTTTATGTCCCTGACAGGTTTTCCGACCGGATTACCGTTCCTGGCAAAAATGGTATTCTGAATATCCCGTTTTGTAACAAAATGGTAATCAGAAGAATCAGAGATAGTAATCTCAAAGTCCCTGCATGGTTTTACGAAGGAAGTAAAAGCATAATAAGCTGGTATTCCAACAAGGTAGATTGTCGGGATAATCAATAATATCCTGACCAGCTTCTTCATTTTCCTGCTCTTTTTAAAAGTATCTTTTCAATCGGTGAAACGAGCCTGTCAATATCACCGGCCCCAATAGTCACCAGTACGTCAATTTTCTCCTTATCGATCAGTGACGGCAGTTCCTCCATCGTAACAAGCCGTTTTACCTTTGATTTCATCATGCTGAATATCAATTCCGAAGTAACTCCCGGGAGAGGTTTTTCCCTTGCCGGATAAACCGGAAGCAGCATAACTGAATCAAGTTCATCCAGAATTGCAGCAAAACCTGCAGCATGATCGCGGGTACGCGAGAAAAGATGCGGCTGGAATATCCCGGTAATTCTCCTGCCCCTGAAATATTCCCTGACAGAGGTAATAAATGCCTTTATTTCTTCCGGATGATGCGCATAGTCATCAACGTATGTCAATCCGGGCATATTTACCCTTATATCAAACCGTCTCCTGACTCCCTGAAAAAGAAGGGCCCCCTTCCGTAACTCATGCTCCTCAACACCGCAGTTCAATGCAACAGCGGCGGCGGCTGTGAGGTTTTCAATGTTAATGATGCCGGGGAATGGGAAGCCGATATCCTTTATCAAACCGCCTGGAACCTGCAGGTCGAATGTGTACCCTTCATTTTCGTGACTGATGTTCATCGCCCTGTAATCGGCATTTTCAGACGAGCTGTAGGTAAAGCATTTTATTCCTTCCGGAACAATTATGCTGCAGGTGATCCCGGCATTGACGATGAGGATCCCTCCCTTTCTTATCTTTGAAATGAATTCATTGTAAGCTTCAACAAGCGTTTTGTGGTCGCCATAAATATCAAGATGATCAGCATCAACGGAGGTAACGACTGCCATAAGCGGACTGAGCCTGTGGAACGACCGGTCAAACTCATCAGCCTCCATCACCGTGTAATTGCTTTCACCAAGAAGAAGGTTTGTGCCGTAGTTTTTTGATATCCCTCCGAGGAAAGCGGAGCAGTCTACATGCGATTGCTTCAGCAGGTGGGCCGTCATTGTTGATATTGTCGTTTTTCCGTGGGTTCCGGCAACAGCCAGTGTGTTGGTATGCAGTGATATCTCTCCGAGAATCTCCGAACGTTTAAAAATCCTGTAATTCTTTTCCCTGAAAAAGGAAATAATCCTGTTCTCCGCCGGGATGGCCGGAGTATAAATGACAATCACCCTGTTTGAAGATCCCGGATCCCTGAATACCGGTGACATTCCTTCAGGATCATCGTTGAAGGTGATTGAGCATCCCAGTTCAGAAAGTGATCTTGTTAATGGAGTCTCCGACCTGTCGTAGCCCTCAATCGTGTATCCTCCCCTGAGGAACCAGAGTGCCAGGGCGCTCATTCCGATGCCGCCGATCCCCACGAAATAGATCCCTTCGGTATTTTTAAAATCAATCATGTCCCGGCAAGTTTAAATACCTGTTCGGCAATTCTTTTATCAGCATCCCTTTCAGCCATTGCAGAGATATTTTCTGAATATTTATCTCTGCGCTCCCTGTCGGCCACAAGTTTTATTGCTTCGTCAACCAGCGATTTTTGTATCTGATTGTCGGGGATCATCAATGCTGCATTTCTTTCAGCAAGGGCCATTGCGTTTTTCGTCTGATGGTCTTCCGCAACATTTGGCGAAGGGACCAGTATAACCGGCTTGCCTACCAGGCAGAGTTCCGAGATTGTTCCTGCGCCTGCCCGAGACACGATAATGTCGGCGGCTGCAAAAGCGAGATCCATCCTGTCAATAAATCCCTTAACCGATATTTTCCCTGTATTCAGCCGGGAAACGGCTTCAGATATTTTCTCAAAATAATGTTTTCCCGTCTGCCACAGCCACTGGCATTCGGCAGCCATCATTGATCCAGTATTTTCAAGAAGGCAGCTGTTAATGCTTCCTGCTCCGAGCGATCCTCCGAGAACAAGCACCACAGGCATGCCGGCTGTAAGTCCGAATGAATTCAAAGCCTCAGCTTTCAGGCTGTTCAGGTTTTCAAAATTCTGGCGTACGGGGTTTCCCGTCTTTATTATCCTGCCGGCAGGAAAATATTTCTCCATTCCATCGTACGCGACACATATGACCGAAGCCTTTTTTGCAAGCAGCTTATTTGTAACGCCTGCATAGCTGTTCTGTTCCTGGATAAGGGTCGGAATGCCCATTTTACCTGCCTGGTGAAGAAGAGGTCCGCTGGCGTAACCTCCCACACCAACCACGACATCGGGCTTGAATTCTTTAAGGATCTCCTTCGCCTTTCTAAGGCTTCTGAGAAGCCTGAAGAACACCGAAAAGTTACCAAGCAGTTTTTTTCTGTTCATTCCTGCAACGGGCAGGCCGATGATCGTGTAGCCGGCTGCGGGAACTTTTTCCATTTCCAGTTTTCCTTCAGCGCCGACAAAGAGAATATCAGAAGAAGGATCTTTATCCCTAATGGCATTGGCAATGGAAATAGCGGGGAAGATATGTCCTCCCGTTCCGCCTCCGCTTATAATGATCTTATTATGCCTTTGCAGGTTCATAGATCTTTTCTCCTTCATCAGTTTTTTCTTCCTCCGGCAGCTCCTCCTGCTTTACCCGCGCGGTTACCACCCTGCTCACGCTTAGGATAGCCCCTATTGAAAAGCTTACAACAAGCACCGAGGTCCTCCCCCAGCTGACCATAGGTAATGTCTGGCCCGTTACCGGGAAAAGGCCCACGGCAACGAACATGTTAAGCATTGCCTGGACTGTGATCATCACAACCAGGCCTATTACCAGGTAGGCAGGAAAAGCAGTTTCACATTTTCGTACTATAAGGATCCCCCTGAACAGCAGGATCATATATGCCAGGATCAGCGGTATGGCTCCAAAAAGCAGCCCATACTCTTCAATGATTATTGCAAAAATAAAATCGGAATTTGATTGCGGGAGGATGTTGCGCTGTGTGCTTTTTCCCGGAGCTTTTCCGAATAATCCTCCTGTCGATATGGCGATTTTCGCCTGGTTCGACTGATAATCCGCATCCTCATTCGTCTCTCCCGAGAAATATCTTTCGATCCTGGTTTTCCATACTTCAACCCTGTTCTTTTCCGACACCATGCTGAGCACCATTGCGAACATAACAATCCCTACCACTGCCATCCCTACATATGCCAGAAGGTATTTTACAGGGACCCTTCCCACAAACAGGATTATCATGCTTATTGCGAATACCATCAGTGCTGTGGAGAGGTTTTCAGGCATGATCAGTGCGCAGACCACTGCAATGGGAAGCATGATATATTTAGTGACAACCATGAAGTTACCCAGTTCATCCTGGAACTGTGAAAGGGCTCTGGCGAGGTAAATGACAAGGGCTACCTTGGCTACATCTGAAGTCTGAAGCCTGAAGCCGGTGCCGGGAATCTCAATTGTGCGAACGGCCTCATTAACCCTGGCCCCGATAATGAATGTAAGGATCAGCAAGCCAATGGAAGCCAGGAGTATGATACCCGACAGTTTGGAATAGATCCGGTAAGGCAGGTAATGAACTATCACGATAATGACAAGGCTCATGAAGAGCATCAGCGACTGGCTTCTGAGAAAAAATGTGGTATTCCCTCCATATTTCATGTAAGCCACGCTTGCCGATGAACTGTAAACCGCCAGCAATGAATAGAACATGAAAACTGCAACCAGGGCCCATATGACCCTGTCGCCCTTAAAGGTATTCTTCAGCCAGCCAGGTTGCATTTCTGTAATATTTAAAGATTTCTTACAGCCTGTTTGAATTGTCTTCCACGGTCTTCGTAGTTATTGAACAGGTCGAAGCTTGCGCACGCGGGAGAAAGCAGTACCGTCTGACCCTTTTTTGCCAGATAGTATGATGACCTTACCGCTTCTTCCATTGAAGTTGTCTCGACAATCGTAGGGACTTTATCGCTGAAAGCCTCAACTATTTTCCTGTTATCCTTACCAAGGCACACTATGGCTTTAACCTTCTGTTTCACCACCATGAATAGCTCAGAATAATCGTTCCCTTTATCTATCCCCCCTGCGATCCAGATAACATCGGTCTCCATGCATTCAAGGGCATACCAGGTGGAGTTTACGTTGGTACCTTTCGAATCGTTAATGAAGTTTATCCCGCAAACAGTGATTACCGGTTCCAGCCGGTGTTCCACCCCCTGAAAGTCAGAGAGACTCTCCCTGATCACTTCTTTCCTGATAGTCAATACCTTGCCGGCAATGGCAGCAGCCATTGAATTGAAAATGTTATGCCGGCCTTTCAATGCCAGATCGTGAATGGTCATAAGGTTGGTTTTATTAGGGTAATCAATTACTAGTTCATTGTTCTCGATATAGGCTGCCATGCCTTGTTTTGAATCGGCCGAGAAAGGGAGGAGTACCATAGGCAATTCCCTTTTCGTAAGTTCTGTCAGTATCACAGGATCATCAGCCCAGAAGATGAAATAGTCTGAAGGGGTCTGATTCTGAATAACCCTGAATTTTGAATCGATATAGTTCTGGATGTTATAGCCGTACCGGTCGAGATGGTCGGGGGTAATGTTCATCAGTATGGCAATATCGGCCTTGAATGAATACATTCCGTCGAGCTGGAAGCTGCTGAGCTCAATCACGTAGTAATCATAATCTCTTTCAGCCACTGCCATGGCAAAGCTGTTGCCCACATTCCCGGTCATTGCGACATTCTTACCGGCCTTTTTCAGTATATGGTAAATAAGGTTGGTCACGGTTGTTTTTCCGTTGCTGCCGGTAACACAGATCTTTTTCCCCCTTGCGAATCTGCCGGCAAATTCGATCTCAGATATAACGGGGATACCCTTTTCGCGGATAAGATTCACTATTGGTGCATTTTCGGGGATGCCGGGGCTTTTGACCACCTCGTCGGCTGAAAGAATTTCATTTTCCGAATGACTTCCTTCTTCCCATCTGATCTTGTTTTGGTCGAGCAGTTCCCTGTATTTATCCTTTATCTGCCCCTTGTCAGAGACAAATACATCAAATCCCCTTTTCAGGGCAAGTATTGCTGATCCTGCCCCGCTTTCGCCTGCTCCCAGTATTACAATCTTAGCCATAGTCTATCTTATCTTAAGCGTCACGATACTTATTACAGCCAGAATTATCGCGACAATCCAGAACCTTGTTACAATTTTTGGTTCCGTATAACCTTTTTTCTGGTAATGGTGGTGAAGAGGAGCCATCAGAAAGATCCTCCGCCCTTCACCGTATTTCCTTTTAGTTCTTTTAAAATGGGACACCTGAATTACAACCGACAGGTTTTCAGCGAGAAAAATGCCGCAAAGGATCGGTATCAGAAGTTCTTTTCTGATAACTATTGCAAAGACCGCTATTATCCCTCCCAGGGCAAGGCTCCCGGTGTCGCCCATGAAGACCTGCGCCGGATATGAATTATACCACAGAAAGCCTATGGTTGCTCCTATAAGAGAGGCTGCAAAGATCACAAGCTCCTCGGAATGCGGTATATACATTATTTGCAGGTAATTTGCATAGATGACATTACTGGAGACATAAGCCAGTACCCCCAGTGCTGTGCCTATTATGGCTGAAACGCCCGTTGCCAGTCCGTCGAGACCGTCAGTAAGGTTAGCTCCATTGGATACGGCAGTAACAATGAAAATCACCACAGCCACAAAGACAAGCCATGTCCAGAAAGAGCGGTGTTCCTCAGGAATGAAGGAAACCAGCCAGGCATAGTTGAATTCGTTGTTTTTGATAAAAGGGATCGTGGTTTTTGTAGATTTGCGTTCCATCGATACCTGACCTTCTGCAAAGTACGGCGTGGCAGGATCGAGCAGTTCGATCCTTTCTCTTTCCGAAAGGTCATTTACAGGGACCTTTTCCATGATAATCACATCATCGCTGAAGAAAAAAACGATGCCTACAACCATGCCGAGCACTATCTGTCCTGCAACCTTGAACCTGGCAGCCAGCCCCTTCTTGTTTTTCCTGAATACCTTTATATAATCATCAAGGAATCCGATAAATCCCAGCCACACGGTTGTAAGAATCATCAGTATAACATAGATGTTGTCGAGCTTTGCGAAGAGGATTGTGGGAACAAGTATCGAAGCAAGAATTATCACCCCTCCCATGGAAGGTGTTCCCTTCTTCTGATACTGCCCTTCCAGTCCGAGGTCTCTCACCACTTCACCCACCTGCTTCACCTGCAGATACCGGATTATCCTTTTGCCTATGAGCAGGGAGATGATAAGGGATGTAATGACTGCCATCGCCGACCTGAAGGATATGTAAGCGAACATACCTGCTCCCGGCACATTTAATTCATCCAGATATCTGAACAAGTAATAAAGCATTTCCTTATTCTTTATTTTTTAAGCTTCAACGCTGCCTCAAGTTCTTCCCTGTCGTCAAAATGATGCCTGATACCCATGATCTCCTGATAGGGTTCATGGCCTTTCCCTGCAACGAGGATTACGTCTCCCTTCTGTGCCAGCATCACTGCCGTTTTGATGGCCTCCCTCCTGTCGGCGATCCTCAGTACCTTATGCCTCTGGTCAGGCGTTATGCCTGTTTCCATATCGTCAAGTATCCTTTCGGGATTTTCCGTTCGCGGATTATCTGAAGTAAGAATGACCTTTGAACTTCCCTCGGCTGAAATGAATGCCATTTTGGGACGCTTGGTCCTGTCCCTGTCGCCGCCTGCACCTACAACCGTCAGCAGCTGTCTTCCCTCCTGCCTTATCCTGTTTATGGTTTCAATAACATTCAGAAGCGCATCGGGGGTATGTGCATAATCGACCAGGCCCGTTATGCCGCTTTCCGAGCGGACAGACTCGAGACGGCCCGGCACATGACCCAGATCGCTCAGTATTGTAAGTATTTCCTTTTTGCCTGCCCCAAGCAGTTCTGAACCTGCATACACAGCAAGCAGATTGGAGGCATTGTAGTCTCCCATAAACCGGGTCCAGACCTCTTCACCCTGGATCCTGAGTCCCATTCCGGTAAAATCCTGTTCAATGATACTGCAGCGGTAATCGGCCATTCCCCTGACTGAAAAGGTAAACTGGCGGGCGATGCAATTCTGAAGCATTACCCTGCCGTTCCTGTCGTCGATATTTGTAAGTGCAAAAGCCTCGTGAGAAAGGGAATCGAAGAAACTCTTTTTTGCCCTGAGGTAGTTGCTGAATGTCAAATGATAGTCTAGATGATCGTGCGTAAGATTGGTGAAAATCCCTCCTGCGAAGCGTAGTCCTGCTATGCGCTTCTGGTCGATGGCATGGGAACTTACCTCCATGAATGCATAATCGCATCCCTCATCCACCATTCTGGCAAGGATCGCGTTGATCTGCACCGGATCGGGAGTAGTGTGGGTAGCAGGAAGTTCCTTTTCATTCACATAGTTGCATACCGTTGAAAAGAGCCCGCATTTGTATCCCAGCTTTGTGAACATCCTGTAAAGCAGGGTCGCAATGGTTGTCTTTCCGTTTGTGCCCGTCACTCCTACAAGTTTCAGCTGATCCGACGGATTGCCGTAATAGTTTGAACAAACCATACCCAGGGCTGCTGCAGAATCCGATGTCATTATCCAGCAGACCGAAGGATCAGGATCTGCAGGCAGTTTTTCGCATATTATTGCAGCTGCGCCGGCCCGGAGAGCAGGCTGTATGAATTCATGCCCGTCGCTTTTTGTCCCTCTGACAGCTACGAACAGATATCCGCTGCCAACTTTTCGTGAATCAAATTCAACACCTTCAATATTCCTTCTGGCATCTCCGGAAACCGAGAGCACCTCCACACCTTTTAATATATTATTAAGAGTAACCATGTTTCGTTACATATTCATATCGAGTGAAACCACGCTACCTTCCCATACCCTTGCTCCATGTTCGGGTGACTGTCTGAGGACTCTCCCCTTGCCGCTGTACCGTACCTTGAGGCCCGAATTTTCAAGAAGGAAGATTGCATCGCGAAGGCTCATGCCCCTTACATCGGGTACCAGGCCTTTCTTTATCTCAACGCCCACCAGCCTGATAGTATCTCCGCTTTCGCGTGTGGCAACCCAGTCCTCTTTTGAAGTCTTTTTAAACCTGACATCGAGATCGCCGAGAACCTTGTTTATGTCTCCCCTGAATCCATTTCCTGCCTCCGGAGCAGAAGCTGTAAGTTCCTTACGGTCTTCAGGCCTGTAATCCCTGAAAAAGGTTGTTGCATAAACCTTGTCGGAGATCTCCCTGAAGACCGATCCTGCAACTATATTTCCGTAGTAGACCCCGTTTGAAGGAGCATTTACAACTACGATACATGAATAGAGAGGATTTTCAGCAGGGAAATAGCCGACGAATGAAGCCTGATAGCTGATCCGCGAACCCTGCCTGTAGCCCCGCTTGTCCATTGCGATCTGTGCAGTTCCCGTCTTGCCGGCTATCCTGTAATCGGCATTTTTAAGGTTTGTTGCCGTACCATGCTGTACAACCCCTTCCATCATATCCCTGGCTTTCCTGATAGTCGATCTTGATGCAATTGAATTGACTATTACTTCAGTGCCATAGCTTTTCACCACTGTACCGTTCCTCAATACAGCCGTGACAAACCTCGGACGCATCATCTTACCGTTGTTGGCAACGGCGTTATAAAAGGTGAGTATCTGCAGCGGTGTCATCTGCACTTCATAACCGTGCGACATCATCGGAAGCGACAGGCCTGACCACAGTTTGTCGCCCGGGTATCTGATAAGCGGGGAGCCTTCTCCTTTTATCTGAAGGTCGAGCTTCTGGTTGAGCCTCATTGCATAAAGCCGGTTGACGAAATCCCGGGGATTGTCCTTGTAATGATCGGTGATTATCTTTGATGTCCCCACATTGGAGGATTTTTCGAACACATGTTTCACCGAGATTTTGCCGTAGCCACCCTCTTTGGTATCCCTTACCACCTTGTTATAGAATTTAACCGTGCCATTGCCCGTATCAACAATATCGCCGGTATCGACCACTCCATCCTCAAGAGCTGCCATAAGCACGGGCAGCTTGAACGTTGAACCCGGTTCGGTGCTTTCGGCTATTGCGTAATTATATGTTTCGCGGTAGTTGCCGTAACCGTCCTGTTCGAGATTTGCGATAGCCTTTACGTCGCCCGTTTCCACTTCCATGAGCACGGCGCACCCATGATGTGCATTATGCTTCCTGAGCTGATTTTCAAGTGCGCTGGATGCCACATCCTGCAGATCAATGTCGATGGTTGTCAAAATGTCATTCCCGTCTTTTGATTCAACGCTTTCAGCATCGTTAACGGTTATCCAGTCACCTCCGGTCAGACGTTGTTTCACGACGGTTCCGTTTTTCCCTGCCAGCTCCCTGTTGAATGAACCTTCAAGGCCTACCTGAGTACCGTCTTCAGCCATACTGAGATATCCTATGGTGCGTGCGGCCAGCTGGTTGTTGGGCAGTATCCTCCGGTTTTCGGCCCGTGCAACAAGCCCTCCCCTGTACTGGCCTTCCCTGAATATAGGGAGTTCCTTTACCTTCTTGAGGGTGGCATAGTCAACTTTCTTTTTGATCAGGAAATACCTGTCACCTTTTCTCCGGGCTTCCGTGATAACTGCTTTCCATCCGGCAGAAGACCTCACTCCAAGAAGACGTGAGAGGCCTTCTGAAAGGCCGTCGATCCCCTGTGAAAATGTCTGAGACGACATTCCTGTACTCCTGGTATCCATGTAGATGGAAAAATAGGGGACGCTGCTGGCAAGAAGCCTTCCGTCGCAGGCAAGAATATCGCCCCTGTTGGCCGGCTCTTCGTCGGTCTTGAAAACATATTTTTCACTCATTTCAGTCCATTTCCCCCTCTGAACGAACTGAAGAAAGAGAATACGGCCAAGCAATACGACAGCCATGACCACTATCACGAAATAGACTATACCACTCCTCAACACTATTTCATCCCTGACAGCCATTTTATATCTACTTGTCGATAATTAACTTATATGCAGGTGTCTTCAACTCCTCCAGCCCCAGTCCCTTTTCCTTCACCATCCTGAATACTTCCGATTGTCTGCTTACAGACATAAGGTTTGCAGAGGTTGAGAGTGCTTCAGCCCTCAGGTCGCGCACTTCCCTTGATAACCTGCTGGCTTCACGGGTTATCTTTTCAGCATGAAACCTGTTGCCTATATAAATTGCCAGAAGAACAGTCAGCATAATTATGTACCAGATGTTCCTGAGTATGATCACGTCAGAGACTATGATACCGCTAAGCAGTTCCTTCATGAAGTTGCCCGAGGTTTTTTTGCCGCTATTTTCTGCTTCACCTGTCATGTATCATATCTTCTGAGCGATCCTGAGCCTGGCACTTCTGGATCTTTTGTTCTCTTCAATTTCCTTTTCGCCCGGGATTATGCCCTTCTTGCTTATTATCATGAAGGGAGTAATTATGTTACCGTAGAAATCTTTCTTTTCCTCTCCATCGAAATTTCCGGTCTTCATGAAATTCTTGACGATCCTGTCTTCAAGCGAATGATATGTTATGACCACCAGCCTGCCGTCTTTTTTAAGCACTTCAAGAGACTGCTCAAGCAACTCCTTCAGGTAGTCGATCTCATGGTTTACGGTAATCCTCAGGGCCTGAAAGACCCTTGCATAGAATTTATTCTCCTGCCTCATCGGAGCCAGTTTTCCTATGGCCGATATTATGTCGCTGACTTTTGTAAGCGGTTTGACAGCCCTGGCCTTCACTATTTCCCTGGCGATTTTCCTTGCATTCACCAGTTCACCGTAATCGTACATGATCTTTGCAATGGCATTTTCGTCAAGTGTCCTGAGCAGAGAGGCAGCGGTGACGTTGCCCTTTTTGCTCATTCTCATGTCGAGGGGCGCATCCTGCCTGAAAGTGAATCCCCTTTCAGGTTCGTCAAACTGATGGAAGGAAACACCCAGGTCAGCTATCAGACCGTCGATTGCTTCGATGCCGATATACCGCAGGTTATTTTTAAGAAACCTGAAATTCTGGTTGAGAAAGATCAGGTTTTTGTTGTCGGGAACATTCTGCATCGCATCCTCATCCTGATCAAATGCAATAAGCTTACCCGACTTAAGCCTTTTAAGAATGGCCATGGAATGACCTCCCCCGCCGAATGTAGCATCGACATAGATCCCGTCGGGCCTGATATTCAAACCCCTTATACTTTCATCCAATAATGCAGGTACGTGGTAAAACATTATTCCATAGGCTCATTTGAAGTTCCACCCAAAAGTTTTTCAGCAAGGTTTGCAAAGTCATCCGGAGGCATATCGATGGTGTCGTAAACTGATGCCGCCCATATTTCTATCCTGCCGTCCTGGCCCGCCAGCACCACATCTCTGTCAGCACCTATCAGGTCGAGAAACCTTTTAGGAACAAGCATCCTGTTGTTGTTGTCAAGTGAGAGCTCGGCGGTTCCCTTGAAGAAGTTTCTAAGGAATCTGTTGTGCTCCCGGTTATAGGGATTCATTTGCTTCCTTATCTTCTCGAGTTGCCGGTTCCAGTCGTCGATTGAATAGAGCACAAGGCAGTTTTCGAAAATATCTTTCCTGACCACAAAGTGATCCTGTGCAGTTGCAGGCATCTGCTTCTTGAATGCTGCCGGGAGTATTATTCTTCCCTTGACATCCACTTTGCACGCGTAATCGCCTATGAATGTGGCCATACCCTTTTTTTCCAATAAACTGCTAAAGTAAGAAAAAATTATCCACTTTCCCCCACTTTGCTCCACCTTTTTTTATATTTTGTTAATAACTTTGAAAAAAAGATGTCTGATCTCTTCATCATTTGGCGGCTACAGGACTTGGTGATCCAAAAAATTCCCTCAGTGAAAAGCTGTGGTCAAAACCATATTCGACCACTTTTTTGGTTTGGGTTGCATTAAAATCCTTATCCGGAACAGCATGAAATCCTTGTTTTTATCCTCACGTTAACACCTCTTATGGTTACTCACCCAAATCTTGCAACATGGAGGGTCAGGATCTCTCCCATGGATTTACCTCACCCTAAATCCCTCTCCCAGGGGAGAGGGACTTGAAGAACACGATATTGGATGTTTAGATGTGGTGCCGAGCCTGAAAGATTTGGCATAAGAGTGATAAGATTTACAAATAACCAGGTTGCTGGTAATCAGGAGTATATTATATACCTAAAAAAAATTCATTAGAGAGCTATCGTCCCCCGCTCTCCTGGGAGCGGGGGATAAGAGGGGGTGAGGCGGGTTTTGGGAGTTATGCGGAGAAAAGATTACAGCCTTGCCATGTCCTGACATGAATAATGAAAAAGAAATTTTGGTATTTTTGAACTTTATGCTTTTAAGATTGCTGTTCGTCAGATGAATAACTCAGCCGGTAATATCGGACTTTTGAAAATTGATGTAAGGCAGGTCCTGTTTGATAAAAATCCCGGATTAGCCGG
>CAZTDW010000081.1:0-16152 GCA_964611835.1 uncultured Rikenellaceae bacterium
GATTTCGAACCAACATTCAGAACCGGAGTTGCAGGAATGGCTAAATCGGTGATCGACATCCTGTCAAAAAAACGGTGACCGTTAACCGGGAGCAGATCCGCAGCTTTGAATCAGTAACCACAAACAAAATATAATGAAAGTCCCAGTTGTCTTTGCACTCATTGTAGTTCTTGATCTATCCCTGTATGCCCAGGACAGGATCACCGGAAGGGATTTTGCAACCAGGTCGGAGGTCATTGCACAGAGCGGTATGGCAGCCACGAGCCAGCCCCTTGCAACACAGGTTGCCCTCGACATACTCAAAAGAGGTGGAAATGCAATCGATGCAGCAATTGCCGCAAATGCCGTCCTTGGAGTTGTTGAGCCTACCGGATGCGGTATAGGAGGTGACCTGTTCGCGATTATCTGGAGTGCCGAAAAAGGGCGCCTTTACGGTTTGAATGCAAGCGGGAGATCACCCAGAAAACTAAGGATGGAATATTTCAGGAACAATCATATTGAAAAGATACCTTCCTATGGTCCCCTTCCCGTTTCGGTACCCGGTTGTGTAGACGGTTGGTTTGAAATGCATGAGATGTTCGGACGCCTTCAGATGAAGGATCTGCTTCAACCTGCAATCAATTATGCAAGGAACGGTTTCCCGGTAAGTGAGGTTATTGCATATTACCTTGACAGGAACACTCAGGCACTCAAAAACTATCCGAATATTAAAGAGACCTATATGCCCGGTGGCAAATCGCCGGGCAAAGGCGAGATTTTCAGGAATCCATTTCTGGCAAACACTCTCGAAAAAATCGCAAAAGGGGGAAGGAACGAGTTTTACAGGGGCTCCATTGCAAAAACTATTGACGTATTCATGAAGTCGCAGGGTGGATTTTTAAGTTATGATGATCTAGCCAGGCATCACTCAGAGTGGATAGAACCCGTGAACACTACATACAGGGGCTATGAGGTCTGGGAACTTCCTCCCAACGGACAGGGAATCGCTGCACTCCAGATCCTTAATATTCTGGAAGGATTTGATATAGCATCCATGGGATTTGGCTCCAGCGAATATATCCATGCCTTCACTGAAGCCAAAAAACTGGCTTTTGAAGACAGGGCAAGGTATTATGCCGATCCGCTGTTCAGCTCCGTGCCCGTTGGCCAGCTGATATCAAAGAAATATGCTGCAGAACGGAGAAGGCTTATAAATCGTGATAAGGCTGCGAAGATATACGATCCTGGCAAAATAGAAGCCGGGAACACCATTTACCTTACTGTAGCCGACAGGTT
Organism: uncultured Rikenellaceae bacterium; assembly: GCA_964611835.1. GTDB lineage: Bacteria > Bacteroidota > Bacteroidia > Bacteroidales > VadinHA17 > LD21. Next base: position 1,276 of record CAZTDW010000081.1, read on the forward strand.
CGGCAACATGGTATCTCTCATCCAGAGCAATTACAGGGGGATGGGTTCGGGAATGTGTCCCCCCGGCCTCGGCTTTGTGCTTCAGGACAGGGGTGAGATGTTCAGTCTTTCAGAAGGCCATGCCAATGCCTATGCTCCCGGAAAAAGACCGTTCCATACAATTATACCGGCATTCATTACCAGGAAAGGCAAGCCCTGGATAAGTTTCGGGGTAATGGGCGGGGATATGCAGCCGCAGGGACACGCGCAGATAGTTGTAAACCTGATCGATTTTAAGATGAACCTGCAGGAAGCCGGTGATGCACCCAGGATCCATCATATAGGATCATCCGAGACCACCGGGGAGCAAATGACTGATGGAGGGATACTCCTTCTCGAAAACGGATTCAGGTGGGAAGTGATACAAAAGCTTCTGAACATGGGGCATACCATTCAGTGGGATCTGGGCGGTTACGGAGGTTACCAGGCCATAATGCGCGATGAGAAAAACAATGTCTGGTACGGCGCATCCGAATCAAGAAAGGACGGACAGGCGGCTGGATATTAAGTAAAAAGTAAAAAGTAAAAAGGTAAAAGTAGATCCCGCATGCTTGCGGGATAACCCAGAATAAAAGTAAAAAGTAAAAAAATAATAATAGATCCCGCATGCTTGCGGGATAATTCTGAAAAGATGGAAAAAGGAAAAGGAAAAAGATAAAAGTGAATTGCATTATTTCCGGGAATAATCACCGTCAGATACCCAGCAGATCCATCACCCCGTTGATAAAGGTAAGCGGATGTGCCGGATTTCCCGGAACATACAGGTCAATATCATGAGCATTAATGAACCCGCGATCGACTGAAGGGGATCCCTTGAACATTCCTCCGCTGATGGCATCGGTTCCGACAAGAATAATGATCCTTGGATCAGGGACTGCCCGGTAGCAGATATCAAGGGCGTCAGACATATTTACAGTAACAGGGCCTGTGATGACGATACCGTCGGCATGACGCGGCGAGGCAACAAATTCAACTCCATACCGTCCAAAATCAAAATTAACATTTCCAGAGGCATTGAGTTCCATTTCGCATGAATTATCACCGCCGGCAGAGACCTGTCTCAGCTTTAATGACTTCCTGTAAAGTGCCCTTATCTCCTTCCGTATTTTATTTTCATTCAGCCTCACAGGATTGCTGTTTCCGGGTTTAATAACCAGATCCTCCCTCCTGTTGACTGCAATCCTGTAATCGTTATGAAACCTGACCTTAGCCGGCAATATAAATTCACATTCCCTGCAGAAGACACATCTTCCCATGTCAATTGATCCCGTGCTCTCATCAATTGCACCTGAGGGGCAGACTGAGTGTATCATTTCAATTTCTGACCGGGAAATGGATGCTTCTATCTCCGGACGACCCCTGAATTTCTCCGATACGGCCTGATTCCTTAAATCATTGATATATTGCTTGCCGTGATGTTTAAGTATTTTGATCTCCCTTATCATGGTACTGTTTTTATGAATTACAGGTCGTGCCCGCAATAACTCAGATTAAAGCTTTTATTACATACGGGGAAATCCGATATCTCCTGATTCCGGACTGCGATTGCCAGAGCCATCCAGTTATGGAATGAGGGATCCTTGATCTTGTAACAGATTAAATCTCCGTCGCTGTTCGTTATGGAGGCATGGCATATCTCCCCTCTCCACCCTTCGACAAGCGATAAAGTCAGTCTGTTCTTATCGAGCCGGCGAAGGTATTCAAGCCTGGTGTTTTTCTTTTCTGATCTTCTCCATAACCCTGTAAGTTCACGAATATATCTGACAGATTCCTTTACCTCCATTATTCGCAGCAGGCATCTTGAAAGAACATCTCCTCCTTCCAGCAGCTGAATATTTACAGGTAAGGTTTTATAATACTGGTACGGATGGGAAATCCTGATATCCCTCGCAATGCCTGCCGTCCGTGCAGCCATGCCTACAGCACCGACAGCGCGTGCCTGAGAAGCGGTGATCCTTCCAATATCCTCGAAGCGTGCCAGTACACTCGGCAGTGTCATAATCCTGTCGGCAATTTCAAAGTATTTAGATCCGGTATTATCAAGGAGAACCAGGAGAGAATCAATAAAGGATTCACTGGCAGGATAATTGGTCCCGCCAGGGCGTACAAGCCCTTTTCCAAAACGGTTTCCGCACCAGTTCTGGGTGGTATTGATAACAGTGGTTCTGAGGGCCTCGCATACCACCTGTCCCAACTGGTAGGCAACATCCCCGCACAGGGCAGAAGTATCTCCTATATGTATCGCGATCCTTTCAAGCTCGAGAGCAATGCAGCGTTCTATCATCAGGGATTCGGACGGTTCTGCACTCAGAAGTGATTCAACAAGCTGGGAATGAGTCAGAGAGTGTCCTACTGCAGTATCCCCTGCAATGTTTTCCGAAAGAACGCATCTTTGCAGAATGCTTTTCCCGGAAATCATCAGGTTTTCAATACCCCTGTTCTGAAATCCGAGCTGAATTTCAAGGTGCAAAACCTTTTCTCCATTGCATATGAACCTGAAATAACCAGGCTCAATAATGCCTGCATGTATCGGGCCAACACCCACCTCATGAAGTTCATCGCTGTCAATCCCGAAAAACGGATAATCTGACAGTTTATCTAGTCCTCCCTTCCTTCCGGCAGGATAGCGAACCGGCTTCAGCCACGGATGACCCTCAAAAATTATCCCATGGGTCTCATGCAACTCGCGTTCAAAACCATGAAGCTGCGGATCAGAAGGTGTCAAAGATCTGATTGGGATTGAAGGATTTTTAATCACGAAGGAATATACCCGAAATTTTGAGCTGTTATTTCCGAGAATGCAATAAAACCTTAATCCTTCCGGAATTCTGTCAGCAAAATAGGTCACACAATGAGAGTCCGGATTTTTCAACATCCCGGAAACCTGATCGTGGAAGTCATCATATTTAATGACAGGAATGTCACTGATATCGATCGAAGCAGGATTATTATATATTTCCGCAAATAATTCACTCATTTTGATTGCTATTTTGGAAGCATTACAATGCTTTTTTCGATCATTTCGGTAAGGAATTGAGGCTGATATAAACACAGGGCGACCACAACGGATAACAGTATGAACTGCGTAATTGTCTCCGAAGGATTTACTTTTTCGGGATATGCGACCGGGTTGTTATGCCGCGGATTTGAGAAAATGATATGCATGAAGCGTGTACTCATGGCATAAATGACAAAAGCAAGAAGGATCATCACAAATATTATTACCAGCCAACTGTTATTTACAACCAGTCCTTTGAATATCATAAATTCGGCAATGAACAGTCCCGAAGGCGGAATGGCAAGTATGGATACAAGGCCGAGGATCATCACAAGAGCGCCTGCAGGGAATAATTTCATGTAGTTTCCGCAATCATCAAGCTTGAACGTATGGAGCACTCTTGAGAGTTGCCCCATCTGATAAAAGAGGCTTGACTTCGCAAACGAATGAAGTATGACAAGCAGTAGTGCTGCATGGTATCCAACACCTCCCGTACCCAGAGCAATGGCCACCAGACCCATGTTCTCAAGGCTCGAATATGCCAGCATCCTTTTAAGGTGCTTTGCTTTAAGCATATATCCTGCGGCAACCAGTATTGACAATACTCCTGACAGAATCAGGACGCTGTTCATGAACTGAAAAATCTCCGAAGATGAAAAAAGGGAGTAAACCCTGAAGATTGCCAGAAATCCAACATTCATTAATGTAGTTGATATCAAAGCACTGACAGGAGGGGGAGACACTGAATGCGCATCAATGGTCACCGTATGCATCGGGAACAATCCCATTTTAGTACTGAATCCTATCAAAACAAAGAGGAATGCAATCTTCAGGTACATAGGATTTGCGTCATTGATTATTTCAGCCAGCGATTCAAATGAAAGATTTGAAGCGTCCTCACGTCCGTAAATAAATCCCAGAAACAATATTCCGAGATATGCAACCGCAATGCCTGCAGAACATATAAAAACATATTTCCAAGTGGCTTCCAGGGCAATCTCGGTACGGTCGTGATAGATCAGCGCTGCCACGGCAAGTGTGGTCGCTTCAACGAATATCCACAGAACAGTCATATTGTTGGCCAGGTATGCTCCCGACATGAATGTCATAAGAAGTATCAGGGCCGTATGGTAAATGCTGAACCGCTTTTCGTCATCCCCTGAGGCATAGATGAAACCATGCCACACTGTCGGGATCGTAAGCACGGAAAGTACGGTAAGAAGTATCACACCGGTTGCGTCAAATGTAAAATAGACCAGTTCCGTTCTGCTGCTATTGATCCATGAATATATTGCCAGCCCTATATGCAGCAGAACAAAAACGATTGTTGCAACCTTTGTGTAAATCCTGTTGCGAAACAACATCACAGTGATGCTCAGAAGAAAGGATAATATAAAAAACGCAAGAAGCATGTCAGTCCTTTAGCATTGTAAGTTCATTCGTGTTTGGGCGGAGCCGCATCCCGAAAAATCCCAGGATCAGAACGCCGACAAAAATATCCAGCAGAATTCCGACATTTATCAGCATCGGCATTTCGTTTCCCACGGCCAGCGAGAAAATGAACACAGCGTTTTCCATAATAAGAAAACCTATCAGATGCGAAATTATCAGCCGGTGAGTTACTATCAGAAGAAGACCTGTGAAAAGGCAGAAAAGCGCCATGGTCATAAAGAGAGTGTTGACATATTGATTTTTGAGAGAAAAAGCCAGGATGATACTGGCGAGGAGGGCCATAACCGAAAAGATCAACAGGTAGAATCCGGGCATTGCCTGCCGGTGAACTTTTGTAACCCCTGATTTACCTATGATCCTTTTAAGCAGGACAGGTATAAGTATAGCCTTGAACGCAAGTGTCTCCGCAGCAATAAACAACAGGTTGGCAGTATTGACCTCACTGAGCTCAAAAAGGGCGATACCGCACAGCAACAACCCCTGGATTGCCACAAGCCTTACATAAATGATCAGTCGCTCGGCAGATGCAAAGTAAATGAGGGTTATTGAAAAAAGCACTATAAGGTATATTACCATATACTATCGTTAATTAATATTATCATTCATCATAAAGATCAGCAGAAATGCTATCCAGGCTATAGCAGAAACTGTAAGTATGTATTTGGGTGTTTTACTCATTTTGTTCCTTCCCCTGAAAGATTCAATGAGCCCTGTAACAATTGCAAAAAAGATCTGAATTACAAAAAACAATATTATTTTCAGGAATGTGTTCCATCCTGAAGGTACCGACACATTAAAAATGAGGGTTCCATAGATTGCAAATTTCAGCCATGTTCCGATATGAATCAGGGCTTTGTCAAATCCGCTGTTGTCAAGGATCATTACTTCATGTATCATTGTAAGCTCCAGATGAGTTTTAGGATCATCCACGGGTAATCTGCTGTTTTCAACAAGGGCAATCTGCATCAGGATATATATGCCGATAATACTGATTACCAGTATATAATGGTTTCCAGTAATAAAGTTGCTGAAAATCCCTGAAAAAGATGTATAACCGGTAAATAATGCGAGTGTTGCAAGCAGTATGAAAAAGGCAGGTTCAATGAGCATTGAGAACAACGCTTCCCGGTTTGCTCCCATTCCTTCAAAACTGCTTCCGGTATCAAGAGCCGAAATGATTGAGAAGAATTTACCAAGAGCAAGCAGGTATGAGAAAAATATAAAGTCGCCATCAAAAGAAAGGATGGCTTCCTGACTTGCAAAAGGGATAAGTGGTAAAGCACATATTATTGCCGACAGAGAAATTACTGGGGCTATCTGAAATATTATGCCCGTGGTTGTGCTGAAAACCGAGCCCTTCTTTAACAGGACAGCAACATCACTGACAGGCTGAATCAATCCCGGACCTTTGCGTCCCGATGCAATGCTTTTGGTCCTCAGAATAAATCCGGGAAAGACCAGGGCAGCAAATATTATCAATGTGATACCTATCATAATCAAAAGACGTTTAACCAGGTCAGTGCCAGAACAAGTATCAGAAAAAGAAATGCATAAAGTATATAATCCTGTATCCTTCCTGTCTGCATGACGGCAATCTTTTTAAGCAGGCCGGATATAAGGTCAACCGGTTTGTCGACCAGGTACTTTCTGAAAATATCATCATTATGAGAGATAAAAGTCCTTTCAGAAGGAAAAATTTCAGTTTCACCGATCTCTGCTGTGATTTTTTTTGTCTGCAGCACGGGTTTAGCCAAGTGGATGAAATTATAGGCATAAGATGTTGCAGTATATTGCTGTTTTGGGCCGGTGGCAGTTGAACCGCATCCCCATGTTGGTTCGTAAGAAACAACTTTTGACCTGAGGTGAAGAAACCTGTAAACCAGCAGCAGAGTCACCAGCAGTACAAATACACCTGCAAGGATGCTTATCTGTGAAAGGTTCGAAACTATAGATAACTGAATCAATTCCGTACCTGACAGATTAAAAGATCCGGTTATTATGCTGAAAACAGGTTTTACCAACAGTGGGGATGCCAGTCCGATGGCGGTTATGAACAGTACGGAAATATACTGGGGCCATATCATCTCCCTTCCTGCCTCACGTGCCTCCAATGCTCCTGCCGTGCGAGCTTCGCCAAGGAATACTATCCCGAAGGCTTTTGTAAAGCAGAATATTGCCAGTCCTCCGATGAGAACAAGCGTCAGTATGGCAGTAAGAATCGTTACTGAGAGATAAATGCCGGATGGGGTAAGGCCCTTGAACATACCCAGGTAGATAAGGTATTCAGAAATGAAGCCGTTGAAAGGAGGCAGGCCGCATATAGCCAGTGAACCAATAAGGAACAGTGCTGCAGTTTGCGGCATTTTTTTCATAAGCCCGCCGAGATGTTCGATATTGCGCGTATGGGTAGCCTGATAAACTGAACCGGCATTAAAGAATAGCACTGATTTGAAGAGGGAATGATTCAGGACATGCAGCAATCCACCGCTAAAACCCAGCAAAGTCAGGGCAGGATTGTCAACAGCCTGTCCGATAACTCCCAGGCTGAGCCCGATCCCGATTATTCCTATATTCTCAATACTATGATAAGCAAGCAGTTTCTTCAGGTCGTGTTGAACGATTGCCATCATTACACCCATAATGCCCGACAGGGCCGACAAAACAAGCAGGAATAAACCTATCTCCATCAGATTATTCTGAACTGCCATGAGGACCCTGAATATTCCATAAATTCCCATTTTGATCATTACTCCCGACATAATTCCCGACACGTGGGAAGGAGCAGCCGGATGGGCTCTGGGCAGCCATGTATGAAGAGGGATAAATCCTGCCTTGATCCCGAATCCGATGAAAAACAATACAAAAAGCAGAAAATTGGAATGAGATGAAAAATAACTTCTGAGCCCGTCGAACCCATAATTGCCGGTTTCGGTTCCGGTGATCATGAATGCAACAAGTATAAAGAACATACCCACATGCATCTGTATCAGATAGTTGATGCCCGTCTTCATTACAGAAGTATCTTCAGCATCAAATATTACGAGAAAGAAGGAGGACAGAGCCATTATTTCCCAGGCTATTAGAAATGGCAGAGCCTCTCCTATCATTACCACCATCAGCATTGATAAATAAAGCCAGATGTAAGAGAAGTAATGAATAGACAAGCGCAGGGAATTTTTTTCCTCATAATACGGACGCAGATATCCCTTTGCATAAATAAAACCTACAAAAACAGTAATATTTATAACAAAGATGAAAAAGGCGGAAAGCCTGTCTATTGAGATATTAAAGTTTTGCCATCCTGAAATGTACTGAAATCCCGATTCATAATTATGGCTTTCGGGCAAGAGCAGGACTGAACCGGCCGGCAGAGAACTCCAGATGATTGCTGCTGACAGTATCAGAAGGGCATAGTTATACTTGAGAGATTTCGGTACCAGGAAAACAACAAACGACAGGCAGCCAATAACCAAAAGTATCAATGCACTCATCAGCCTTTTTGAGGACAATTAATATAAATGCCCGCAAAAATATAAAAATTTTTGCTCAAAGCCCTTTTCAGGGGAAATATTGAGTTGTGGCGCTAATTTATGTTTAGCTGCATTTCAGTTTTGGACTCCTTAACTTCCAGTACCTGAGTGGTTCCTCCTTTCTCAAGGTTGATATCATGCGGCTTGTTTGTCTTCCATGAGCCTCCCGTAAAGTCGGGAACATCGATTGACTGTGAGCGGTTTGCTACAGACCACTCACTAAGAGGAGCTATTGAACTCCAGAGTGCCCCGTCGTACACATCCTGGTCAAGCGGTAATCCGTTTCTCAGGCAGTCGATCAGCCTCCAGTCCATGATAAAGTCCATTCCTCCGTGACCGCCAACCCTTTTTGCCATCTCGCCTACTCTCCTGATGATCTCGGGTGTGAATTTTTCAATAACATTTTTCATCTCCTCGTCATTTATCCAGCTGTGCCCGAGAGCTATTCTTTCAGGTTCAGGGTATTTCATTGCAGCTCCCGATGTGCCGCTTATCACATGCAGACGTGAATAGGGTCGTACTGAGGAGATATCATGCTGAATCATAATTGTACGTCCCAGGCTTGTTTTTACAAGGGAAGTATTCATATTGCCCCTGTAGGGTCTGCCGACATAGGGCTTATAGAAATCATCGCCGGCAGCGAGCTTTGATGCAAAGCCTCCCATGGTGAAATCATTTGTCGACATTGATGTAAGATAATCCATTTTGTCGCCCCGGTTTATATTCATAGCCTGGCAAACGGGTCCGAGACCGTGTGTCGGATAGAGATTCCCGTTTCTGTCAGCGTTTTCCTTAAGCCTCCACATATCGGTATAGGCATCGTCGGCCTGTTTGGCATCATCGGGTTTCCTGAAGTTCATATCAACCAGGTTATGGATATAGGCGCCTTCACCATGCACTATATCACCAAACATTCCCTGCCTGGCCATGTTAAGTGTAAGCAGTTCAAAAAAGTCATAACAGCAGTTTTCCAGCATCATACAGTGCTTCATGGTCTTTTCAGATGTCTCTACCAGCTGCCATGCTTCATCAATTGTACGGGCTATCGGGACCTCACAGGCAACGTGCTTCCCGTTTTCCATGGCATACACCGCAACAGGAGTATGCATTATCCATGGGGTGCACTGATAGATCAGATCGATGTCAGGCATCGCGGCCAGCTTCTTCCAGCTGTCTTCTGCCCCGAAAAATTCAGCAGCCTGTGGACGTCCTATGCTCTGAAGGTAATTCTGCGATGATTTGACGGCCACCTCCCTCTTGTCGCATAAGGCTCTTATCTCAACACCCTCTATATATGAAAGCCTCTGAACAGCGCCGCTTCCCCTGTCACCCAGCCCGATGAATCCAACCCTCACCACAGGCAGTGGCGGAGCTGCATAACCAGACATGTTGAATTTCTGGGCATGGGATTTCTTTACCGATTCAATTATCCCTGCCAGATTAGACTCTGCTTCTTTTGGTGAACAACTCTGAAGAATGCTTCCTACAAAAGCACCGGCTCCGGCCAGCGTGGAATTTCTAAGGAAATCGCGGCGATTGCTTTTCATAATATAACTGTATTCAGGTTAGTTAATTGATTAATTGCCCGAATTTACATTTTTTTTGAATACAGTCCAGTTATTAAAGAGAGCAGATCGTGAAAGTCGGTATTTTATTAATTAAGGAGTTCTTTGTGCCCCCCTTAGTGCTAACCTTTGAGTACTTGGTGGTTAAGCATATATCACTGAACCACAAAGGATAACAAAGGCAGGCACAAAGGGGACACAAAGGTAAAAAACACCAATTTTATTGCTTTTAATATAGCCTCTTATTCATATTGTCCCACTTCAGGGCACAGATTATATTTTATAATTGTCACTTCGGCAGTATTTTCATATTATTGAAAAACTGGTGATCCCTCACCGGCACATGATCATCTCACTCGGGAAACAGCGCAAACAATGTAAATGAGGAATAAGATGCTGAGTTCAGGGTATTAATTGCCTATCCCTGATCCAGGGCAGAGCCTTCCTCTGAAAAACCGTGTATAAAGCCAGTAATTCGATGCAGGCAATCCTTTTTTTGTGCGGAGCTTATAAAGCCTCCTGATCAGAATAGACAGTGCAATTATTGTTAATAACATTTTCAAGATAATTTGTTGTTACCACTCCGATACCCGACCATAACATTTTGCCATCCTGGAAAAGCATGAGCGTCGGCACGCTCCTTATATTATATTCCATGGCAAGCTCCCTGTTTTTATCAACATCTATTTTGATTATTCTGATCCTGTCATTCATTTTCTGCTTGAGCTGATCAAGAACATGTTTCATCATCTTACAGGGACCGCACCATTCTGCTGAAAAGTCAACGAGAACCGGAGTTTTTCCCCTGACAATCATTTTAAAGCTATTACTCATTTTTCTTCACTTTTTTAAAGTTCAAAACAAGGTCGTTGAGCAGGCTTCCTCCTATCCATCCCAGTGCTGTGCCATACAGGGTGCTCATATACCACACTGATTTGATCACACAGGTTCCCGAGAGACATCCTATATATCTCCAGTAAAGAAATCCTCCTGTAGCACCTGCTGCAGAGAAAATGATCACAAACAGATTCTTTTTTACGAATTCTTTCATTCCCGGTTTTTGCTGCAAAATTCGCCTGCCCGCAGAAACCGGTCAGTGACTAAAGTCACATAGAGAAAGATTTTTTTACAAGGGCTGAATAATCAATAAAATTACGCCCGGTTATTACCAGATTATTTCTTTCAAGGTTCCTCAGAAGACGGGTCACCACTTCACGTGAAGTATTAAGTTGAAGGGCTATCTCATGGTGTGTCCCGGCAAAGACAGTTTTACCTGTTGATCTGAATCTTTCCTCAAAATAGCGGATCAGTCTCTCGTCAAGCTTCATAAAAGCAATTGCGTCAATGGTATCGATGAGCTCATCAAATCTTTTCCTGTACGAATACATCATGAATTCCTTCCATGACCGGTAATCCGACATCCATTTCTCGGGATAATCAACAGGTATAGCCAGCACCAGAGAGTCTTCCTCTGCAGTCATTTTGATGTTGCTTTTCTGAAGTCCCATGCAGCATGTGAGAGCCATGGCACATATTTCTCCCTGATTCAGGTAATAAAGGAGAAGTTCATTACCGTCTTCAGCAAGCCTGACCACGCGCAGGCATCCTGTCAGGATCATGGGAAATGATTTAATATAGTCTCCTTCACCAAGCATGCTTTGCTCAGGTCTCAGGCTGTGGAGTGATGATACCCGGTCTATCTCTTCAACAAGGCCTTTTTCAAGAAAAGGGAATGTTTTTCTGATGACTTCAAAGTTATCCATAGCTGTAATTTATGATGTTTTTTTTCGCGGTAATCAAAATAAAAGTAATTTACACATATTTAACATTAAACCACGTTTTATATTTTTATGACGTATACAAACAGTAAATGATTTACGAAAACGTATCACTAAAGAAATACAATACTTTCGGTCTGAACGTGAAAGCTGACAGGTTGATTGCATTCAGGCATGAAGAGAATGCAGTTCATTTCCTCAGGCAGCAGCGGGAATCAGATCATGATTTGTTTGTAATCGGCGGGGGCAGCAACCTGCTTTTTACCGGCGATTTTCACGGAACACTGATTCATCCTGAGATGGAAGGCATAACACTGGAAGACAGGAAGGATGATATCGTAATCATTTCGGCAGGAGCCGGCGTGGTGTGGGACAAGCTGGTGGAATCAACCGTAAACAACGGACTCGGCGGACTGGAAAATCTGTCGCTTATTCCCGGCAGCGTGGGAGCCGCTCCCGTTCAGAATATAGGAGCTTACGGAGCTGAAGTTAAAGATACCATTGAACGTGTAAGGGCTATAAGCCTGGAAGACGGTTCCATCAGGGAATTTACCAATCAGGATTGCCGGTTTGGATACCGGAACAGTATTTTCAAGGGAGAGCTCAGAGGAAAATACCTTATCACAAAAGTATATTTCAGGCTTTCAAGGAAACCAAAACTTAGCCTTGAATACGGATCACTGAAGGAAGAAGTCAGCAAGCTGGGGTCAATATCACTTGGAAATGTCAGGAATATTGTGATCAACACCAGGATGTCGAAGCTTCCTGATCCTGCAATTCTGGGAAATGCCGGAAGCTTTTTCAAAAATCCCGTTGTAAGTGAATCATTTGCAGAGGAGCTTAGAATTAAGAATCCGGGGCTTCCTTTATTCAGGGACCCATCAGGCATTGTAAAAATACCTGCAGGCTGGCTAATTGAAAAATGCGGATGGAAAGGCAAGCGCATAGGTGATGCCGGAGTTCATGACAAACAGGCACTGGTTCTCATAAATTTTGGTAAGGCCACAGGAAAAGACCTGTTCGATCTTTCCGAAGAAATAAAAAAATCGGTTTTTGAAAGTTTTGGTATCTCCCTCGAAAGAGAGGTGGAAATAATCTGAGCTATCTGAAAATCCTTCTCCTGTTCAGTTCCCTCTGGTATAATGCAGCATATCTGTTATGTTCGGAAAGCGTTCTCGAGAAATTATGATACCCCGAAAAATCAGGTTTTGCAACAAAGTACAGGTAGTCATGAGATTCTGCATTCAAAACCGCATCGATCCCGTCAATTTCAGGACATCCTATGGGCCCGGGTGGAAGTCCGGGATACTTGTAGGTATTATAAGGAGAATCAATCTGAAGGTGGGTGTATAGTATCCTTGAGATTCCGGAGTCATTCAACGCAAATTTGATGGTTGGATCAGCCTGAAGGGGAATGCCTCTCCTGAGCCTGTTAAGGTAAACACCTGCTATCAACGGCTTCTCATCTGTTTTAGCTGCTTCCTGATCTACAATAGAGGCAAGGGCTGAGACCTCAATCGGAGTAAGATTTTTCTCCCGTGCTTTTCTTATCCTCTCAGGATTCCAGAATCTCTTATATTCGTTAAGCATACGGATATAGAATCCGCCTGCACCGGTATTCCAGAAAAACTCATAAGTGTCAGGTATAAAAACAGATATGATATTATTCCTTGCAAATCCATCGCTCCTGTAATTCTCCTGGTCCGACAGAAATGCAGCAATCTGCGCTGAATCAGCTTCAATTCTGCCCCCTACCCTGCCTGCCAGTTCGTATATTGTCCTTACATTGCTGAAAGTAACCATCACAGGTGATTGTTTTCCCGATCTCAGCATATTTATCAGTTCGTTACAGCTTGTTCCCTTTTCTATAACATATCGGCCAGGCTTCACCAGTGCCGGATAGTTCTTCTTTTCCGCAACCCACCTCAATACATTGATATTATCGATTTTCAGGTTCAATTCCAGGGAATCCATTACCTGTTCAAAACTACTGCCTGTGGGAAGATAAATTATCTGCTTCCCGTCATCCAACGGGCGGACCGTTATTCCAAAAACAAGGTTCCGGAAGTATAATCCCGTCAGGATCAGTAAAACCACCAGAAAGGAAAAGAAATATATTGCTCTTTTGTTCATCATATGAGAGAGGCAAAATTACAAATTATACCAAAGCCACCTCAATATCAATAACTGTTGATGACTTCAAATAATATTATAATTTTACAAAAAAACCTGATATAACAAACCAAACATAATAAGATGACAACTTCAGTTCTTCTGTTACTACTGTTAATTGGCGTAATTACCGGAGTTCTGGCCGGTATGCTTGGCATCGGCGGCGCCATTGTTATGATCCCGGCCCTTGTTCTATTGATGGGATTCAGCCAGCACAGCGCCCAGGGTACAAGCCTTGCTGTAATGCTACCGCCAATAGGAATCCTGGCTGCATATAATTACTACAAAGCCGGGCATGTAAATTTAAAGTTCGCGCTTATCCTGGCTGCAGCATTTATTATCGGATCATACTTCGGATCAAAACTGGCTTTGAATATTCCCCAGAATCTGCTCAAGAAGATTTTCGGCATCCTATTGCTTCTTGTTGCTTTCCGGATGCTCCTGGCAAAATAGGACCGGGGAAAATCAGAACATAAAACCTACACTCAGCAGGAAGGCGTTTGGCCTGTCATCAAGCTTGAATTTCTCGCCGGTGGCATTCTCGATCTTATTCTGATATTTCTGCAGGCTTCCCTCATACCTAAGGTCAATGGTCAGTTTCTTTGCTATATCGAATCCCAGTCCGGCCTGGTATCCAAAAGTCAGGCTATTATACATTGATTTAAAGTCGGGATGATCGATAAGGTCTTTGGGGGAATTTAAGAGGAGCCTGGCTGACGGGCCTGCATTCAACCGTACAGGGCCAATCTTCGCACCCAGCATCAGAGGCAGGTCGAGCTGATTGAATTTTTGTTTCTCAACGATTGATACTGCCGGATTATCAAGATCGGTAACAGTGTATTCATCAGTCCTTGAGGTAAATAGCAGTTCCGGCTGAACATAAACACCCATCAATCCGAGCCTTAGAAAAGCTCCTGCATGGAATCCATAATTGGCCCCCTTTAGAGCCTCCACAGTATATTGAGTTGTGCCTGATGTAAGAGTCTTCAGGTCCTCCATCTTGAGATTGGTAGTACTCGCACCTGCCTTTATTCCAAATTTAACCTGGGAAAACAGGGGCAAAACCATGCATGAGACCATTATAAACGCTAACACTTTTTTCATCACTTTTTGTTTTAGTTCAACATTTCTTAAGGATCAAACAGATTGAATACAGACATCAATCATTTATTTATAACGGATGAACACATAAAAAAGTTTCCGTAATATGATAATTCAGATCCTGATATGCATGGGAGGAATTCGAAATATTTCCGCGGAAAATTAAATATTATTGCTTATCCCTTTCGGTCAAGTATAAATTGACTTGTGGCATTAATGGATAAAAATATCAATTTTTGTTA
>CAZTDW010000082.1:0-16070 GCA_964611835.1 uncultured Rikenellaceae bacterium
TTATTGTCAGATACAAGACTTTCATTAATAGCCTGTGAAAAAAATCCCGAAAGGATAAACTACCTCAGGAAATATTTTGACAACCTGGGGGTAGATGCAGGCCGTCTCAGTTTTCTTCCGTACGAAGGAAATTATCCGGCCCTTCCAAAGTATTTCTCCTCCCTGACAATAATAAATGATATTGATTTTTTTAATGGTTTTGACAGTGACCTGCTTAACATGATATACCAGTCGTCACGCCCCTACAACGGCAAAATTATTATCCGTAACAGGTGCATGCAGAAAAGACATATTACCGGAATTGTGAAGGAGGCAAATCTGCAGGATGCAGATTTTTCAACTTCTGAAGGATATACAATTATCTCAAAGACAGGACCGATTTCCGGGACTGACAGCTGGACCCATAATCACGGGGATATTTCGAATACCCTTAAATCAGATGATAAAATGGTCAAAGCCCCGCTCGGTATTTTATGGTTCGGCGGCAACTCAAACATGGATGTCCTGCCAAGACACGGGCACGGCCCGGGAGAACAGGTAATTGACGGCAAATTAATAATCGAGGGGATAAACAGCATCAGTGCACGCGATGTTTATACGGGCCGGGTGTTATGGAAAAGGGAATTCCCCAGGCTTTTCGACGATTCCTGGCTTGTCTATTTCGATGAAACCTATGATGAAGAAAATCCTCTCGATCCTAAATACAATCAGGTACATCTTCCAGGTTCCAACGCGCGTGGCACAAATTTTATCGCTACAAAGGAATTTGTATACCTTATTGAAGGAAATAAGTGCAACCTGATTGACATCAATTCAGGGGAACCAGTAAAAACATTTACTACAGGCGATGAGAACACTCAGGAATTAGGCTATATAGGCATTTATGAGGATCTTCTGATACTTGGCAATGACTTCACGGATTATCCTGTTAATGAAGCAGATTCCGTTTTTATTACAAATCCCAGATTCACCAGGTTTAATCTTTCTGCAAGTAAGGAACTGGTGGTTCTCGACAGATTCAGCGGTAAAAGGCTTTGGAGCATAAAATCGAACCACGGATTTATTCATAATTCAGTTATTGCCGGGGACGGAATATTGTTTTGTCTTGATAAGCTGCCTCAATACCTTGAGACCAAAATGAAAAGGAGGGGTGATAAACCTCCTTCAGGGTCAAGATTGCTTTATATTGATATCAGGAACGGAAGCATAATCAATCAGGATACAGCAGACATTTTTGGAACATGGCTTGGATATTCATCAGAGCATAAACTTCTGTTGCAGGCCTCACGTCCTTCAGGCGATATGCTTCACGGAGATGAGGGTAAAAGGATGATAACTTATAATGTAAAAACAAAGGAAAAAATCTGGGATAAGGAAATGGTTTATGCCAATCCACCGATTATCCATAACGATAAGATCTATTCCAATGGAATTGGATGGTATCTTCTTACAGGAGAGCCGATCATGGAAAAGGACCCTGTAACGGGAGAAGATCTTAAATGGAGTTTCAAACGGGAGTACGGTTGCGGTATTGTTGCCGCAAGTGAACATCTGCTGACTTTCCGTTCTGCGTCAGCGGGATTCGTAAATCTTGATGTCTTTGAAGGGACCGGTAGCCTTGGCGGATGGAAAGCAAGCTGCTCCACCAACCTTATTGCAGCAGACGGAGTACTTAATTCACCCGATTATACAAGGACGTGCCAGTGTCCATACCAGAATCAGACCTCACTTGCACTTATCAATATGCCATGGATGACCTACTGGACCAACAGCAACTATAAATGGAATGGCAGCCGTATTGATAAACTGGGGCTTAACCTGAATGCTCCAGGTGACAGGATCTCCGATAAGGGTGTACTATGGCTCGAATTTCCAAATGCAGGTGGGACTATATCCGATATTCCTGTTGAGGTGGATACCGTTAATTATTTCAGAATAAGAAAAGAACCCCTGTCAATTATTTCAGAAACCACCCCGTGGATCACATCGAGTGCTGCCGGAGGAATAAGATCCCTGAATCTTACCCTGTCCAAAGAGAATGAGGATATCATTTCCAGCTACCAGGTCAGCCTTTACTTTTCAGAATTGGAGAACTTACATCCCGGGGAACGCATTTTCAATATCAGGATTCAAAACCAGACTGTGGCTGAAAACTTCGATATAGTTGCTGAAGCAGGGAAGACCAATAAAGAAATTATAAAGACTTTTTCCGGAATCAGGGCCGGAAAAGAACTTAAAATTGAATTGACCCCTGTAAAGGGAAATACAATACTATCAGGAATTGAATTAATCCAGGAAGTATTGGCTGACCGATAAAGTATGATAATTATGAAGCGT
This sequence comes from uncultured Rikenellaceae bacterium, assembly GCA_964611835.1. GTDB lineage: Bacteria > Bacteroidota > Bacteroidia > Bacteroidales > VadinHA17 > LD21. The sequence continues at coordinate 2,338 of CAZTDW010000082.1, forward strand.
TTTTATATTAAAATTATAATGATTGGGGCGTTTATCAGCCTTGCCTGCACAACAAAGGTGTCAGAATGGGTATTGCTGAACGCGCCGGCATCCCGGTACACTCTCGTTTACTTTCACAGCAAACAGATGAGTGACCAGGAAACCCTGCATAATTCATTAATTCAAAAGGAGATCAAATCTGCAAACATTCAGTTCAGGACAATCGAGAGAAAAGATCCCGGACAATCCTGGTATGGGCTGTATTACGGCAACAAACTCTTTAATAAATTCATTGATTACAATAATTTGCACGGATTGACCTCTTCTCCATTACGCGAAAAAATTGCTTCTGAAATAATGTCCGGTAAACTTTGCGTGCTAGTGTATCTGACGACAGGGAACAAATCAATGGATGATCAAGGTTCCGAAGAAATTCAGGAAGCACTTGCTGATTCTCCCTTTAAGAATATTATACATGTGGTCAGATTAAACAGGAATGATAAAAATGAATCTCATTTCGTTTCAATGTTACTTAATGTTGAAGATGACCTTAAGGGAATTTCCGAACCGATGCTATTCGGTATCTTTGGCCGGTTCAAGGCTCTGGAACCACTTGTCGGAAAAGGGATCAGTGATGAAAACATAAAACTTATGATAAATTTTCTGACAGCTGATTGCAGCTGTCTTATCAAAGATAATCTGCCAGGAACCGATATATTATTTACCAATAACTGGGAAAATCCTGCTACTGCCCTTGTGAACAAAATTCTTGATGAAAATCCACATTTATTGCATCATTAATGGATCAGGATAGCTTAAACTATGATACTATCCCTGAAAGACCATTGCCAAAATGGCTCACCGATCAGAGAGACGGGATAAATACAATAAAACCGGTAATGAAGGAAATCAGGGATGACAGGTCACTGGAAACCTCCTTTATGATTACAGGTTTTATTATATTGCTGACATTAATTGTTATGACTATTATAATAGTTAGAAAAAACAGGAAGAATAATTTATGAATCTATTCTCGTTAGTTATAAAAGAACTGTTATACAGGAAAAACAGTTCTCTGATAATCCTCCTGACCGTTCTGATCGCCGGAACAGTCTCGGTTGCAATTTATACATTGAGCAAAGCGAGCGAGGACGAAACCCGGAAAATAATGAGGGAACAGGGACTTAACCTGTATATCTTCCCAAAAGGAACTAACCTGATTGATCTATATACAGTCAACAACATGCAATCGTTCCCCGAGGGCTTTGTGGATACACTTGCAGAATCCAGAACTTTTGATGCAGTAAGGCATCTTACAGGTATACTGCAGGTAAAATATCCGGAATGGACTGATCCAAACGGATCAACGCATCAGATAATACTTACAGGGTATAAGAATGAAGCCATGCAGCGTTTCCTCCCCATGCAGGAGACTATGGGGTTCGATGTTCCTGAGGGAAAAGTCCAGGTCGGAGCCCTTGTCGCAAAAAACATTCCGGAAGGAGAGGTTTTTACAATAGAAGGCAAAGACATGAAGCTGCACCGGTTTATAATTGATAAAAGGCTTGAAGAAGGAAAAGGGATTATTGATCAGGGCGTTGCTTTTAACCTGAATGACCTGCAAAAAATACTTGATCTGGATGGACAGATAAACAAGATTGAAGCTCTCGGCTGTGTCTGCAATGACGGAAGAATTAAAAACGCAAGGAAACAGGTACAGGCAATTTTTCCTGACCTTGAAGTTACGGAACTAAGTAATATAGCTGATGCACGTGAAAACCAGAGGTTGATGATGAATAAATACGGGGCATTCATAATTTCCTTTGTCATCCTTACATGCATGCTGATCTCAGGCCTGCTGTTTTACCAGAATATCCTGGCGAGAAAGTATGAGATAGGGCTTTTGAAAGCTATGGGTACAAGTACCGGCAAAATAATTCTCATGATCGTTGTCAAAGGTTTAATTCTGGGACTTCTGGGTGCAATCCCGGGCTTTTTTGCCGGGCACATGATCGCAGAATATTTCGGAAGTGAGATATTCAGATTTACCTCATCCAACATCAGGTCCTTATGGCAACTATTGATTTATTGTTTAATTGCATGCCCGGTCCTGCTTATAATGAGCAGCTGGATCCCGGCACTGATCGCCTCAAAAATGGATGCTGCCAGGATCCTTGGACAGGATTATTAGCTACATGAAAATGATAGAATTAAGGAATATCTCTAAAAAATTCAAAAGAGGCAGTGCGATGTTTACTGCTCTTGATGATGTCAGCATCAAAATTAAAGAAGGTGACTACCTGGCTGTTGTCGGGTCAAGCGGTGCAGGAAAATCGACTCTGCTTTACATCATTGGTGGATTAATACACCCTGATTCCGGAGAAGTCATGTTTAACGGAAAAAACCTTTACAGGCAAAGAGCCGTCAAATTAAATTCATACAGGCAAAGACATCTCGGATTTATGTTCCAGCAATTCCATCTTATGCCGTATCTCACAGTTCTGGAGAATATTAAACTTGCCTGTTATGAAAAGAGCCAGGCAGAAATGATAAGCTACTACCTTGAGAAATGCTCCATTGAAGGTCTGAAGGACAAATATCCTTCAGAACTAAGTGTCGGGGAAAAACAGAGAGTTGCCTTTATCCGTGCAATCATATCAGATCCTGCCCTGCTCCTGGCTGACGAACCGACCGGTAATCTTGATCCGGATAACAGTCTGATATTAATGTCACTGATAAGTGACTATCATAAAAATAACAAGACAGTGATTCTTGTAACACACAGACCTGAACTTTCTGATCAGGCAAGTGCAAAAATAAAGCTGGATAAGGGCAGGATCATATCAAAAGCCTGATATGAAACCTGACTTGTGACGCTCTGTAAAATTAGTGCGGTTTTATTTTTTAACATACTGAAAATGAGTGATAAAAAAATCACAAAATTGATTTTTACCGCACTAACGCCTGTTTTTGTCTTATGTTCAGGATCAGAAAGGTTAGCTTTCTCCATCTACCCCCTTTCCCGTCCCGCATAGCGGGAAGCTCTTTATTTGTTCAATTTTCAATCTCTTACCGCTCCTTCCCCCCTGGGGGAAGGTTGGGAAGGGGGTTGATTGTAACACCTCCCGGAATTAGTTTTCATTCCCTAATATAAACTGAATATGAATGATAATAAAATCAGAAAGTGGTTTTTTAATGCACTAACGTCTGTTTTGTGACCATGTTCAACAGACTTATTCTACCGCACTAATTTTCAAAAGTCAGGAAAATAAAGCTGGAAAAGGGCAGGATCATATCAATCACCTGAAATGAATCGCTCCCTGGTTTCCAAAACTTAATCCCTGGTAAAAACGTACTTCTCCTTATCGATTTCAACAAGGAACCTCGAAGGCAGGTGAAAGACCGCATCGTACGAGAAAATTGTGCGGGGAAAGGTGATATACAATTCTTCCTTTGCCCTGCTGCAGGCTACATAGAACAACCTTCTCTCCTCCTCCATCTCCTCAATGTTTTTTGCCCTGTTTGAAGGAAACATCCCTTCAAGCGCATGGGGAATAAATACAGCATACCACTCCAGACCTTTTGCAGAATGCACCGTCGAAAGAGTGACTTTCCCGTCTTCCTCACCTTCATCTATCAGCGGCCTGGTCTGATCAGCCACCCTCTTCGACGGCGGATCAAGCGCGAAATCGGAAAGAAACCTGTCAAGCTCCCTGTAGCGTTTCGACAGATCGACCAGTACTGAAATATCCTGCATCCTGATATAATAATCATCAAACCGCTCCTTCAGGATCGGGGAATAATAGTCGACTATCAGTCCGACTTTCCTGGTAAGCGAGCATTCCGGATGACTGGCTTTTGCAAGCATCTGACCCAAATCTAGCAATTCCGAATAGAATTTACGCTGCCTGAAGCTCTCAAATGAAAATGGATTTTTACTAGAATGAAAATCGCTGATTATAGTGCCTGCAGTCACATGCCCTACACCTCCGATATATTTCAGAACCCGGTGCCAGGCTACGGCATCGGATGGATTATAGGTAATTCTCAGATAGGATATGATATCCTTTATATGCATCCTTTCGTTGAAACGGAACCCTCCCACCACCACATAAGGAATAGCTCTCTTGCTCATCTCTGCCTGGATATACCTGTTATGCCAATCAGCCCTGTTAAGCACTGCAATCTCATTCAGAGGGACATTCTGCTCGGCAAGCTCCATTATCCTGTTCACAATGAACTCAGCTTCTTCCTGCTGGTCATTCACCTGTCTTATCACAGGGACGTTCTGCCGCAGGTTCCTTGTGAACAATTTCTTCCTGTATCCTATCCTTGCATTGTCAATTATTGAATTGGTGAAATCAAGGATCTTCTGGTTGCTCCTGTAGTTCTCCTCTATCTTGATAACCACCGAATCGGGATATTTTGCAGGAAACCTCAGGATGTTCTCGTAATTTGCTCCCCTGAAAGCATATATGGACTGCGAGTCATCGCCAACCACCATGATCCTCCTGTGACCTTCAGCAATGAAATCCACGATCTCCTTCTGTATGATGTTGGTATCCTGGAACTCGTCGACCATAATGTACTGAAATTGTTTCTGAAGCGACTCCCTGAACTGCATATTGTCCCTGAGCCTGTCCCTCAAAATTTCCATCAGGTCGTCGAAATCAAAAATGTTGCTTAATGCCTTATATTTTGAATAACCATTATAAATCAGCTCAATATCAGGAATATAATCAATAAGTCCGGTGTATTGGCCGTAAACAATTGCACTTATGCTGGTATTTTTATTCCTTGAATAGGAAATAATATCATATATCCTCTCTTTACGGGGAAACTTTTTGTCCTTTGTATTGAATTTCAGTTCAGTCCTGATCAGATCCACAATATCTTCCGAATCGCTGGCATCAATAATTGTAAAATTTGATGGCAGACTGAGCATATTGGCATACCGGCGCAATATGTAGGATGCGAATGAATGAAAGGTTCCTCCAGTTACATTTCCGGCATTTTTATCATGGAGCAGGGTCTCCACCCTGCCGAGCATCTCTCTTGCCGCCTTGCGTGTAAATGTCAGTAAAAGAATGGACTGGGCATCAACGCCTCTTTCAATCAGATATGAAACCCTGTGAACAATCACCCTAGTCTTTCCGCTGCCGGCACCTGCAATCACAAGGACCGGCTTTTCGGTTATAAGCACTGCTGCCAGCTGTGCAGGATTAAGAGCTGTCAGATAATTCACCTTGTACCCCTCAAGACCCTGTTTATCAATATCCCCAAAGTTCCGGCTTTTATTTTCGATAGAATCTGAGATCAATTTAAGCTCAGCTATTTTTCTTTCCAGCTCTTCCGGCAATTCGATCTCAGGGTATTCTGCCCGGCTTACCGACTGAATATCCGCAAAATCCTCACCGGCGGTTCTTGCAGGAACAGATATGACGCCTGTGATCTTCCTGAGAAAATTTTCCAGCAGTTCCATCCCTGAAGGTGACCCCTCCGATCCATGATCGCCATACTTCCTAACTGATGCATCATGGCTTTCATCCGGGCCTTTATCGCCGTTCCTGTCACTATCCCTCTCAGACATAAACTGATTAAAAATTAATCAAACATCAACATGTAATTTAGCTTATAATACGGAAATAACAATACAGGCCCGGGAAATAACATAACCTGGCTGAAGGAATAACGGCCGTTAATCACCAACAATAATAAGCTTGCAGCTTGCGGAGAACCGGGATGTTTTAAGAACACAAACATACATACCCTGCCGGAGCCGTTCTCCGGTAGCATTGCAGCCATCCCAGGTCAGGACAGTATCTCCGGGACCTCTGATCCCTTCATCAAGGGTATGTATTTTAACACCAGCCAGATTGTAAACCGATACTGATACATGATTTTCGTCGGGAAGCCGGTATGTTATAACTGCATGGTTTTTTACAGGATTAGGAGCAACATTCAGAACGAGCGGATTTTCTTCAGGGATTTTCTGAACGCTTACTATACCTCCTTCCCTAACCAGTGCAGTATCGAGATTGGTAATATGGATATTATCAAACCACAGGTACTGACCTGATGTTACAGGATGTTCGGAAGCTATTTCAAGCTTATCCACCGCCGACCAGTCAAATTTATTTTCTGGATTGTACCAGGATCCATTATCCCATGATCCTTTTTCAGATAAACCTGACAATGGTATATGCACATGATGCCATTTCAGATCCCAATTCGCAACAGTTTCGTCTATCGTAATACCCATCCTCCACGGATGATCCTGGTCGTCAGTCTTTGTGTCAACGAACCTGATATCAAATTTTATATCCGGTTTGTTCCCGCGTACCATAAAATCTATCGCATAACCCTCAGAAACAAGGTTTGTAAGATCTTTATAAGGCCTGAAGTTTAAAACGATTGCATTATATTGACTGTATCCCTGCCATAAAATGGAGTAAACACCATTATTGGGCATATCAGCCGAATAGAAATTGATCTTGCCTGTGCCGTAACTCCCATCAGAAATAAGATGCCCGATATAATCAGAGTATATAATAAATCCGTTTGTTTCGGGAGTTACCGTGAATGGAGTCTGGGGTGGTACATTCAGTCCCAGCGACTGAAGAAGAGTGACATTAAGATCATGATCGAAAAGCTCATTTGAGTTTTTGTTGAATAAGCCGAATCCGCCCTGGTAATCCCATATTGTCCAGGGAATGTCCTTGCTGTCAAGATACTGTTTCACAATGTCATACCAGTATGATCTGTCGGCATTGCTGCTGTTAGGTATATATACACCGAATTCGCCGCAGAAAATATTGACATTCCTGCTGTCCCGGAAATTTACCGCAATGTCGATCAACTGCTGAACACGTGCAACGTTCCCTTCTGCGGGGTAACTGTTCAGGTTGCTTTCAATCCAGGTTCCCTTGAGTGAGGCAGGGCATGGAGGCATAACTGCCGCATTGTACGGGAAAGGAACACCCGTCAAAGGCTCCATCGATGGTGCAGTCCATGAAGCTCCCTGGTGAGTGAACACAAACGGATCATAGAAATGGAATGTATACAGCAGGTTGTTATCTGAATAGACCGGAAGGTTTTTAAGCTCATTATATGAATTGTATCCCGATCCACCGACAACAATAGTATGCTTTGTATCAATTGCCCTTATGGTATTTATTACCTGTCCCTGTATGGCGCCCCAGGCAGAAGTCGATATGCCGTGAGGCTCATTGAGGATCTCATACAGAACCAGTTCCGACCTGTCTTTCAAATGGGAGGCGGTCTGCGACCAGACTTTGTTTAGTATATTTCCTATATCCGGACTTGTATCTACGTTTGTATCAAAACTATGATTATCGAGAATGAGGTAAATATCGAGCTCTTCGCACCAGTTGATCACAGAATCGAGGAATGCGACATAAAGAGGATCCAATGTGTACGAAGGGGCTATGGAGGTCATGCTGTGCAGGTTTACAGGCAGACGGATCACATCACAGCCAAGACTTTTGATATTGATTATGTCCTGCCTGGTGTACTTTGTCAGCTGAATCTGACCCGGACTGTTGGCCTGGAACCAGCCTGTCAGGTTGACGCCACGACTGAAAGGGGCCTGTGGGAAAGCGTATGCCGCCTGAAGCAACAAAAAACATATCCAGGTCAGCATTTTTAGTGCATTCATACGGGTCAGCACCGGTTTATAATAACAATATGCCATAAATATGATAATACAGTTTAAAATTAACAAATTTCCTTTACTTTCATGTCGACATGGTAAATTGAGAATCTGTAGGGGAGAATGGGCCTTCCTTCGCCAAGGCTACGGAGGGTAAGACGAGGGGTCGACGAAGACTTAGAGACTTAGAGACGAAGAGACTTAGAGACAAAGAGACAAAGTGAAAAAGCGAGGGGGAGAAAGGGAGAAGGGGCGAAAGGGTGAAGGATAAATCTGCGAAAATCTGCGAGATCTGCGGGAAATGAATTTGTTCCAGAGTTTCAGAGTTTCAGAGTTTCACAGACTTAGGGACGAAGAGACTTAGGGACGAAGAGACTTAGGGACGAAGAGACTTAGGGACGAAGAGACTTAGAAACTAAGGGACAATAATATAAACTCAATTATATATACTATGAAAAAAAATCTGATCAAGAAACTGGCACTCGTGGTTGTTTTATGCCTAATAACCGTGCCTCAGTTCTCCCAGCCGCCCCATAAAATAAGGGTATTATCCTATTATGCGGGTCGCCCTGAGCTGCTCGACAGCTTTAAGATCGAGAACATGACACATTTAATTTTCTGCTTTGGCCGCCTCTCCGGCAACAGATTCAGTGTCAGAAGCCCCAGGGATACAGCTACCATACAGAAAATGGTTTCGCTGAAAAGCAGGAATCCCGAACTTAAGGTGCTGCTTTCACTCGGAGGATGGGGAGGATGCAAAACCTGTTCTGATGTCTTTGCCACGAAGCAGGGAAGAAAGGAATTCGTTCAGTCACTAAAGGAGTTCTATGATTATTTCAAGGTTGACGGACTCGATCTCGACTGGGAATATCCTGCAATCAAGGGTTATCCCGGACATAAATTCGTTCCGGAGGATAAGAAGAATTTCACAAAGCTTGTTAATGAGATCAGGAAGTTAGGGTATGATCATGAGCTTAGTTTTGCAGCGGGTAATTCGGAGAGATTTCTTGATTCCGCCATCCAGTGGAAGCAGGTGATGAAAAAAGTAGATTACGTAAACCTCATGACCTACGACCAGTCAGGACCCGGATCTCCAATATCTGCTCATCACACAAACCTCTATTCCACACCAGATCAACCCAGGTCAGCTGATTTTATGGTAAAAAGCCTTCTCAATATGGGCATCCCTTCTGAAAAGATCATCGTAGGCGGAGCCTTCTATGGCAAAATATTTGAAAATGTCGACAGCATAAATAATGGCCTTGCCAGACCCGGAAAGTTCAAAAATACGCTTATTTACAGGAATGTTGCCACCCAGTTGCCTGCCGACAGCGGATGGGTCTATCACTGGGATGAGGCTGCATCAGCTCCTTATTTATACAATAAGGTAAAAAGACAATTCTTCACATATGATGATGAAAGGTCAATCGAAATGAAAACAAAATATGTAATTGACAATAATCTGGGAGGAATAATGTACTGGCAGCTGGCAGGCGACCTGTATAAAAACGGGCTGCTGGATGTTATTGACAGGGTGAAAAAGAATTATACAGGGGGGAACAGGTAGAAATACGTTGAAATAGGTTGAAATTCATTGAAATACGTTGAAATTATATATCATATAATTCATTGATATATGTCATGCTTCATATTGATATATATTATACATATTGATGATATATATCAATTACATGGTTAGGTTATTGAGATTTAGGGCGGATAAGGAACAGCATTGCTGCGCAGATGATCATGGTAAATGCGGCAAACTGGTACATTCTGCTGAGGTCAATATCCGCATCGCGCAGAACTCCCCCGGCATACAGGGCAATTCCGCCAATTATCGTGCTGAAGAAATTAAGTATCCCGTAACCTGTTGCCCTGTATCGCGGATCGGCAACCATGCAAAGCATTGGCATCATGTTCGAGTCCCCGAATGATCTGGTGATAGCATAAAACACCAAAGCTATTATGGCAACCGGAAGTACATAGGTTGTACTTGCTATAAACACACATGGAGCTGCGATCAGGAGGCCGATCGCAGGAACCTGGATCCTGGAAAGCCTGTTGGTGCGGCTCCACCTGTCGGCCAGGAATCCGCCCAGCAGCAATCCAACGATCTGGGCAGGATAAAGATAGCCTGTAGCATAGAGTCCTGCAATTCCCTGTGAAAGGTTAAAATGTTCCTTGTAGTATGTGGGCAGCCATCCAATGACCATCCATCCCACCACTCCCAGTAATCCCCAGTATCCAAGCATAAGGAGGAATGCTCTTTTTCTGAACAGGTCATATACACCTTCGAGAAAGCTGACTTTTCCCGCCTGACTAACATTTGCCTTAGATTCAGGATCTTTCGGAGGATCGCGAAGAACAAATGCAATTACGACGGAATAAACGGTTCCGATTATTCCGAAAAGAATGAAGGGGGAATTCCATGCTATGTTCTCGGCAACCATACCTCCAATGAAACCCAGACTGGATCCGATCATGACCCCTGTCATATGGATCCCTGTAGCCAGTGATCTTGTTGAGGACCGGTGATAATCTGCAATAAGAGCCAGGGCAGCAGGGATATAGCAGGCTTCGCTGATTCCCATCAGGATCCGTGTTGCCAGGAGTTGTTCGAAAGTTCTGGAATAAGCGGTTATCCAGGTTATCAGCGACCATACAAACAGGCTCACCATCACTACCTTGCTCCTGTTGAACCTGTCGGCCACATAACCTGCGAAAGGACTTAAAATGCCATATGTCCAGAGAAAGGCTGAGGTAAGTAGTCCGAATTGTGCTTCGGTCATTGGCATGGAGTCAATTATCGATGAACGCATGGTGGTTATCATTATGCGATCGAGATAATTCAGTGCGCCAATAAAGAAAAGAAGGGCTACTGTCAGCCAGGCTCCCTTTGGCAGTTTTTCATCGAACGATGTCGTTGAAATTTGGTTACTTATCATGCTTTTCATCGATTGATTCTGCAGCCTTGAAATCAAAGGTTGCGGGTTTATGCCTGAATCCTCCGGTTTTAACGGCCAGATATAAGATACCTGCGAGGAACCATATACCTCCGGCAATTTTTGCCGGGGCAGGAAGGCTGATCCAGATAAAGAAGCAAAATAACAGGCCGGCTGATGGAAGCAACAGGTCAATGAACAGGTTGTTTTTCCCGCCGCCGGCGCGAAGGAACCAGAACTGCCTTATGGCTGCAATATTGACACCCATAAATGCAAGGAATGCTCCGAAATTCAGAAGTTCCGCAGCGTTCTGGTAACTCATCAGCATCGAGACCACAATGGTAATTATTCCAAGGAATAGAATATTATATACCGGAGTTGCATTTTTCCTGTTCAGGAATGCGAAGATCTTTCCCGGGATCACTCCATCCCTGCCCATCGCAAAAAGAAGCCTGGCAGCAGCCACCTGCCCTGCCAGTCCACTGCCAAGGCAGGCGATAAAGAGTATTGCCGCCACAGCATTAAACAGGAAGCTTCCTCCTACTTTTCTGCATACATCGTAGAATGCTGTTTCGAGGTTGGGGAAAGTTTCAAAATCAGGCCAGGCCTGCTGTGCAAGATAGATCTGAACGACTCCGAACAGACCGGTGATCAGGCAAACTAGTACAGGCGCCAGCATCACATTCCTCCTGGCATTCCTCACATCTTCAGCGAGAGTTGTCACGCCATCGAATCCTATGTAAGTCAGTGCCGCCAGAGAAGTGGCTGTCATTACGGCCTTCAGGTCGAAGGTGGAAGGATTATAAAAAGGTTTACCGGAGAAAAGTCCTTCCCATCCCTGGTTTTGAAAAATAAACCTGACGGCAAGAACTATGAAGAACCCGATCACAACTACCATTATTGCCAGAAGTATCTCATTTGACCGTGCTGTGGTACGGATACCCCTGAGATTCAGAAGAGTTATAACGAAGACAAACAACAGGACCCACATGAAATAGGGAGTGCCGGGGATAAGACGCTGCAACGTAAGGGATCCATAGACTGTATTGATCACAGGCACTATCAGGTAATCGAGGAACATAGCCCAGCCGGCCAGGAAACCAAGATGGGGATTCAGTCCCTTACCCACATATGTATAGGCTGATCCTGCCGCAGGATAGAGTGAAGCCATTCTGCCATAGCTGAGCGCAGTAAGCATCATGGCAACCATTGCTATGAGGAGGGTGGTGGCCATATGCCCTCCCGAACCCTTTGAGGCGATGCCGAAAACACCTATCGCCCCTATAGGCTGAACCAGGACAATTCCATAGAAGATAAGATCCCATAGGCCGAGAACTCTTTTAAAGCCCGACGATACCGGGGTTGTGGGAGCATTTGCAACATTTTTCCGAGGATCCATAGGAACTGTTCCGGTTAGATATTCAGAAGAAACGAAATATTTCAGCAGACAATAAGAAGAACCAGCCTCCTGGCATCAGCCCTTGAATTTCTTCATTGCCCGGTTTACCTGGGCTATTGCTTCCCTGTGCCTGTCGAGGCATGCTTCAAGTGTGGGCCTCCAGGGAGCGGTCATGAATCCGGCAAGCCTTGAGGGATCAACAGCTTTTTTACAGTACTCAACCGTCAGCTCAAAATTTTCAGGGTTTGAGTGGTTGCTGCCCGTAGGCACCTGATCATATCCATGCGCTTCAAGGTCATTGTATAATTTCACATAGGGCCTGTAAGGTTCTTCCATCTTCTTTAGGTCAAAAACATTTCCATAGTACCAGTTGCTCTGGAGCACTGATTTTGGCATTTTTCTGAAAAAGACATCAGGCTTATGCCATGCATAATCTGACCATACCCATGGGCGAATCCCGTTCTTCTCCACTTCACCTATATAAAAATACAGATCACCCCACCACAGATCATTTTGACGGACTGACACAAAGTCCTGACGTGTCTGATAGGATGCGAGCTCTTCATCCATTCCGAGATGAAAGAATCTGGGTCTGTTGAAAATATCCGCCACTTCGTTTATCAGGTCGCGGCACACTGCATAATAGGTGTCGGTTGAAACCATTCTTGAATACGGGCCCAGCCAGGCGTCGTGGGTCGTGGCAAAATTAAGCTTGGGGATCGGTTCGAGGCCAAGGCTCCTGGCTTTGGCAAGCTCTTTCCGGAGCTTTTCGACTGTCCAGGCATTTTTTACTGCAATCTCGGGGTGGCTTTCATATTCAACCGCATCGCCAAGGTCAATTATGACCATATTCATTCCTGCAGCCGCCATATCTTTTAGAAGGATATCCCATACCGAGTCGTCAAAAGTAAGAAACTGCCTGTAGCCGTGAGCCCATTCACGGGCTTCCTGGCAGGTTGTACAATTATAATTGTCATCCCTGTATTTCAAAGGGACATTGTCCTCCCACATGTTGTAGCTCAGATGAATAAGATCAGCCCAGATCATATCACCCGCTGCCCTTTGCTGAGGGAACACGAGTGAAGGAACGGTGCAGGCTATACCCGCTGCTGCTGCCTGTTTGATAAATTGTCGTCTGTTTGTCATCCTGCAAATTGTTTTTATGTCAGATTTTTTTTGAATTCATGATCCGGAAGAAGCTTCATCACCGTTCATTGTGTTCCACATATAGGGCTTAAGCAGCCATTCGGGGGCACCTTTGAGCCGGTTGCCGATGTGAGTTACAAGTTCCTCTGGGAAAGGCCCGTATCTGACCAGGTCGATATTCTGCTTCAGGTGGGCCGGATTATCGGCTCCGATCACCATCGAATCGGCAAACCCCAGGCCCATTACATATCGTATCGCTAGTTCATTTACCGTAATTTTAAGCTCACGGGCAATTTCTACTATCCTGTTAATAAATGTTCCGGCTTCCTTCATTTTTCCTTTCAGCCGGTGAGGATCAAGAAAGAACAGGCCCTGCAGGAAAATGCTCCTGGCAAAAATTATTTTTCCCCTGAGGCTGCTTATTTCTTTGGGTGAATTCACAGCTTTGTCAAGAAGGTTCACAGGGATCTGGAATACGCTAAATACGGGATCTTCAAGCATGCCTCTTATATCGTCAATGCAATAGCATGAAGCTCCGGCCATGCCCACCATACCTTCTGAAACCAGCCTGTTAAAGCATCTTGAAATTTCC
>CAZTDW010000083.1:0-16043 GCA_964611835.1 uncultured Rikenellaceae bacterium
GTTAACTGGATCAAGGACCATAATGTTCCTGCATCGGGTTACCTCTATAATGATATTATTAAAGATACCACCGGTAAAAGATATATAATTGACTTTGCAGGCAATCACTGGAAGTTGATCCCTGTTGAGAGAAACGAAAATGGAATTATCCTGCATTATACTGATTCTCTGAAGATAATGGACCAGAATGGAATCTTTCGGGTAGAAGGAGAAACCGATCCCCAGTTCTCACCGGAGTGGGGTTATCACAGGATGGCCCGATGGGATTTTGATGGCACAGGGAAAAATCACCTTATTGTCGGCACCGACAAAGGGCATTTATATCTTCTCAGGGAAGTATCATCCCCTTCCGGAAAGGGAGGTTTTAACTTTGTGTCGGCAGGTCCCCTGAAGGATACAACGGGGCTGGTGATCAGGATTCATAGCCGGGCTGTCGCCGGAAGTATTGACCTTAACGGGGATGAAAGAGAAGATCTTATTGTCGGAGGGATAAGCTATCAGCTTGGAATAAAGTCTGATCCTGTTCCGGGAGGAGGACTCTATTATTTGTTGAACTTGGGAAATGATAAGTCTGGCTGGCCCAGACTTGCACCCCCAAGACTGGTTGATATGGACCGGGGGTTCAAACCAAGAATAAACAGTCATATCGGACTTCAGATTCTGGATATTGATCATGATAATGAGAAAGAAGTAATTATCAGCCTCCAGGAACCTGACTGGGGAGGAAGAATATATCACAAATCTAATGGGAAGACAGGTCTTTCATTTTCAGGTTACAGGGTCCCTCTTGAACCCATTATTGAACAACTTATTGATATAGATGGTGATTCACAATATGAAATTGTAAGACCAGGTGATGAATCGGGTGTTGGATTCTTCAGAAAACTTGAAAAAATCAATCGCTATTGAACTAACAAATAAAGCTCCTTTATTTCAGCCTCCCTTCAAAATATTGGGCTAATGCCCTGAGAGAATTATTTTTCCTGAGCTGTTGGCTGAAGCCATCGGCAATTGATTTATAATTGGTACTTATGAATCTTTAAACTAATTGACATAACCTCTTTAAGCTACCTCAATAGAAATATAAGTGAAACGAATAATCCTCACCCACTCACCTCACCCCAAATTTCCCGCTTCGCTTTAGCTTCTCAGGACAAGCTCTACCCCAAAACACAGGGAAATATAATGCCTTATGGCCAGTTTATAACCCACTACTCTCCCGGGAGCGGGGGTCCCGTCCCGATAACTATCGGGAGCTATCGGGAAGAGGGGATGAGGCACGTTTCACACCTCCTCAATCCCTCTCCCGGATAGGGACTTGTGTGTCTGAATCATTTTATATTTTTTACGAGGTGCCTGGCAATCCTTATGAACTGTTAAGCATGCCCAAGAGCATCAAAACGAGCAAAGCGGATAATTATCCTCAGTTATTTCAAAACACTTACATCAGGGATTGCCTCTTTGGTTTTTTCACCCATAGGTAACTCTATATTTTCATCCCAGATATATTTGTTAAACCATTGCCAGTTATGCCAGGTAGCTGCCAGCCGTTCCCTGGGTTTTGTAATGCCATGACCAAATCCCTTGTATACTATTAATTCCACAGGCACTTTATTGTCACGCAAACCCTGTAATAATTCATAGGCATTGGCAATTGGTACACGTTTATCAAATTCTCCATGCTGAATAAGGGTTGGTGTTCTGGCTTTGTTGATATTTGTTATCGGGGATGTCAATTTGTAAATAGCTTCATTCGTCCATGGCGTTGCTTTTAAATATTGTATTGTAAATGGATGAATATCAGTATTAACATAGTAGGTCATCCAGTCACTGATCCCGGCTCCCACTGAGATAGCTCTGAACAGATTGCTGTTTGTTGTAAGAAAGGCAGAAATGTATCCTCCCTGACTCCATCCCATACAGCCCATCTTGTTCTTATCTATAATTCCATGTTTATCAAGATACTCTATACCGCTAACTATATCCCACATATCCCCAACTCCCAGGTTTTTCACATTGAGGGAACGAAATGCTTCTCCGTAACCAGCTGAACCCCTGTAGTTGGGCCGTAGAACCAGACAGCCTTTATCTAACCATTGTAACAAAGGGTAGACACCTCCACCGGGAACAGGAGTTGGTGTATCGATCCCTGTAGGGCCGCCATGTATAACAACCATAAGAGGATATTTCTTTTCCGGATCATAGTTCTGAGGCTTATGCAGAATTCCTTCAATAACAGCGCCATCTTTACTTTTCCATGTGATTACTTCGCTGCGGGCCACTTTCCAGTCTTGTATCTGATCATTCATATCCGTAATCAGTCTTGAGGTTCCGCTTATCGATGCAATATAAACATCAGTAAGCTGGTTGCCATTACGACCTGTGAATGCAAACTCCCCTCCATCATGAGAAAAAGAAATATTAAATATCTGTTCAGGGGTATTTCTCAAAATACTGAATGTCCCATTGACAGGATCGATGCGATACAAAGGATGGTTTGTCCTTTGCCATATGGTACCGTAAATCCCTGAGGTTTTCCAGATTAAACCACCAAAGTCTTCATCCAGATCTCGGGCCAGTTGACGCTCTTTTCCGGTTTCTATATTTAAAGCGAATAACTTTGAATTGGTATAAAAGTTTGAAATAGTGTCGTTCAAGGAAGTGGTAAACAGGATTTCCTTAGTATCAGGTGACCAGTCTTCAAAATAGTCGCTGCTTGGATTGGATACAACTTTTGTGATTTTTCCGGAAATCAGGTCAAGGATTGAAATATCTGATTTGTAAAAGGAATTAATTAATGGATCAGGTTGGTGTGTGAAAGCTATTTTATTGCCGTCGGGTGATACAGAAAAACTGGTAACTGTAAAATCGCCATCAGTCATACGCAGTGCTTTTGGTAAGACTATGCATCCTGCTTTTTCTTTTAATGAATCTACTGTTTCATAGCAAGGGAATTCAGATGGATCAGCCCTATCAGGGTTGAAATCAATCTGCCAGATATGGGATAATCTGAACTCTTTGTCATCGGTCTCAAATGCTCCATAGCGTTTTTCCCGTTCTTTTTTTGTTTCGCTGTCCTTCTCTGGTTTAACAAATATTAAACGTTTGCCGTCAGGATGCCATTTATAGGAGGAAACACCATCTTCTTCATTTGTTACCGGCCAGGCTTCACCCCCTTCATATCTCAGTACATAAATCTGGTTTTTATTACCTCTGTCCGATAAAAATGAGATCCATTTTCCATCAGGTGAAAAAAGAGGAGATGTAGAGCTATTCTTCGGATTGTTGGTGAGTGGGAAAGGTTTATTTCCTTCTTTTGATAACCAGATTTCACTATCATATCGGTTTTCGTTCCAATCAGTCTTCTGAACAGTAAAGGCCGCTGATTTGCCATCTGGTGAGATTTCCACACTGCCAATACTTTGCAAAGAAATGACCTCTTCAAAAGAAGGAACACGAATCTGAGCAATTCCACTGATTGTGAATGTGTTCAGAAGCAAAAACAGTAATTTCTTCATAGCCTCGTTTTCTTTAATGGGTAATATTTGAGTGCATTATAGCTTATTATCAAAATTAAACCTTCAACAGGTTAATATCAAAATTTTCTCTTACGATAAAAAATCTATTTAAACCCTTTGCCAGTTCAACTGATTCCAATCTGTTCCTGATTAAGCCCAGCTAGATATTTCATACCTCCTGTTTGTAAAGAAAAGGTCGTATCAAAACTTGTTAAAGTCCCTCTGGTATTGCCATAGACTTCACAATGAAATGATTACCATTATTAAAGAGACAGTGCCATGCCTGGATGAGCGAGGACAATTTAAAAATGAAAAATCCTGCAAGAGAAACCAGCATGGCAGGACATAACCCGGATAAAAAATATTTACGTAATTAATTACGTAATTAATTACGTAATTAATTTCAAATCATTGTTATGACGCCGCACTCATTGATGTTTACCGGGGCTTCCTCATTGCAGAAACTCCACACCTGATGATCATGTTCTGCCAGATGACATAGCATGATCCTGCCCCGGCCACAAGAACAATTCACCTACTGCGAAACGGTGAATTTGTCACATCATTCGCAGGTAATCCAGTATCCCCTCATAGATCTTAACCGCCATCTGCCGGCGGAACTCCGGATCGGCAAGCTTTTCCTCATCCTCCGCGTGGGTCATGAAGGCCTGCTCTACAAGAACAGCTGGCATCTGCGATACGCGGGTGACGGTATAGTTGAATGACCCCACCACACCAAACTCACCCAGCCCTGCCTGCAGCAGCCTGTCGTAGATTGTCTGTGCCAGCGGCGCCCAGAAGGGATTATGCCAGTATGTGCTGGTGCCCGACACAGAAAGATAACCTCTCCCGCCGGCATTCGCATGGATGCTGATCAGCATATTGGCACCTGCCTTTAAAGCCTTGTCACGCTTTTCAATGAGTGTCATGTCAATATCACTGTCCCTGATCTGGATCACCTCTGCTCCCATTGCAGTGCAAAGCTCTCCAAGCCTTAATGAGAGATCAAGATTGATATCCTTCTCCACCAGTCCTGAAAGCCCTATGGCTCCCAGGCCCGAACCACCGTGCCCGGCTTCAATGGCAATCTTCAATCCCGTAAGAGGCTTCTCAGCTGCCAGGTCAAACACCGGCGGATACTTAAGACTCAGAACCAGGTTGCTCCCGTCGGGCCTGATATCATAACCCCAGATATTTTCAGTTTTCAGGTTCACATAAACCCTGAAGGTTTCAGGTGTGATCTGCTCCCATGTGAGCTTGTCAACAACCCTGCATCCTGTCCTGTGACTAACCCAGGTGGCCGCCGACTCAGCGCCAAAGAGCGTCACCACAAGCCTTTTCCCGTCCGGATCGGGAAAAACCTCATAGGGTACAGGCTTAAGATAGGGTATGGAGACCACATCGCCCTTTGCCGACGGACCGCAGGCCATGCTGGTGACAATGTACAGGGGCTGTACCCTGCTTCCTTCAGTTATCTCAACATCTTCCTCGCTGATGAATCCGGTCTCAGTGTTACTCAGTCTGATCCTGTAATTGCGGCCGATCTTTCCGCTTGTCTTGAGAATAACGCCGGGACCGAGTTCGGAGCGGACAGGTCCGCCCAGCCTCGGCGCACCCAGGTTGTACACCAGCCTGGAATAGTCGTTCATTACCCGTACAAGCGGAAAATCTTCCGGATTCCTGACAGTAATGTTTCTTTTAAGATCCGGCCTGTATATATCTTTCACCGGGCTTCCTGCAGACGGCACCAGCCTGATACCCATAGTGTGCGGCACTCCTTCGGCAAAGCCCCTCAGGGGTACTTCTGCCCGGTAAAGGCTGTAATCGTCAAAATCCTCACGGGTACACTTAAGGCTCCTCCTGCCCGGCCTTATGTCGAGCCAGGCTTCCTGTTCCTTTGAAGCCCGGAAGCTCACCGTCACCACCTCGCCGGGCAGCAGTTCCATATCAGCGGCTGGTTCAAGGGAACTACTCTCGATCCAGAGCGGAAAGGGTTGTCTTGACAGGTCTCTTTTTTCATAAACATACTCCTGCTCACAGACAGCTGTCCGTCCATCGGGATAGACAGCCTCAGCCTTTACCCTGTTGATACCCTCTTTAAACTGAACTGTTGTAAAGAAAATCCCTGTCTTATATTGTTTAAGCTCTATACCGTTTATCTTTACCGTTGCCGGATACTCGCTCCGGCAGAGGAAATCGAACTGTGGCTGGTGCGTCACCGGCCCGGGCGTCCTTCGGAACTCCACCCATGGTGATCTGCGCTCCACGCTGCCGTCGGGCCGGAGAGCGTACTTGTAGGGTACGAACCATCCGGATACCGGCACCAATACTCTGTACGAGGAGTCAAGGCCGGGACTGGGCCCAAGGACGATCAACAGGGTATCAGCATCAGGCATGTCGAAGGTAATTATGCCATTACTGTCGGAGGTCAGCTCCAGAGCAAAATTATCGATTGTCACCCTCCGTCCCTTATGTCCCGAAGGGAAAAACGCAGTGAGGTCGAGCTCCACAGGCTGGGCCTTTGTCGTGTTGCCCTGCCGGCCAGGAAGCTGAGGCCCGGTAACGGACGTCTGCACTATCCTGTCTGTGGTGCTGCATCCGGCGAGTACCGCAGATGTCAGCGCGATTATCAACAGGTTCTTTATCATCTGTACAGCAAGTATTTCTGTCTTATTTCAATGAATTCCTTCACATCATCCTGGCATGCTTTCACCACCTCTTCAACGGTAACGCCGGGGTCATTGAGCTTCCTTATTATCGCCGGAGGGGACCAGACAAGAGAATCGGGATTTGTTTTCCTGTAAGCGTCTATGATATGCAGTGAGGCCTCAACGGAGCGGTATGCTGCAGGTTCGGTAAGCATTATTTCCACTCCGCCGCACATCTCGTTCCACGGCTTATCACTGTGGTTACAGCCTGTCCCTGCAGAGCGGGGGATAAAGTAGATCGGTCTGAAATAAGCGCCCCTGATACCTCGGGAATTCAGGTCGGCTGCTGCCTTCCCGGCATCGATCCACGGTGCCCCTGTGACAATGAATGGTTTTGTCATGCCGCGGCCCTCCGACATATTGCTTCTCTCAAAGAGGCACTGGCCAGGGTAGACCACTGCCGTCTCCCAGTTGTCGATATTGGGCGAGGGCATCACCCACTGAAGTCCTGTCTCGTTCCACATCATGCTCCTGCGCCATCCCTTCATCTTAATGACTGTTAGATCAGCCCCGTAACCTTCGGTCTCGTTCCACATCATTGCCAGCTCGCCATGGGTCATCCCGTGCCTGAGTGGCAGGCGGTGGCGGCAGAAGCTTATGGTATCCTGCATGGGGCCCTCCACCACACGACCGCCCAGCGGATTGGGTCTGTCAAGCACAATAAAGGGGATCCCGGCCTTTGCGCATGCCTCCATAGCGTGTGACATGGAGAATTTGTATGTGTACCATGCCGATCCCACTCCCTGTATGTCGAAGAGCATCACGTCGATACTGTCGAGCAACTGAGTATCAGGTGCCCAGGATCTGCCGTACAGGCTGTAGACAGGGATGCCTGTTGCCGGGTCCTTTTCCCCATCGGTGAAGATGCGGCCCTGCTGTGCTCCCCGCACACCATGCTCAGCGCCAAAGAGGGCAACCAGTCTGACACCAGGAGTTGTAGCCAGTATGTCAATGGTGCTGCGCATGTCGGTACCTACGGCTGAAGGATTGGTAATAAGTCCCACCTTTTTGTCCTTTACAAGGTTAAGATGTTCATCGATCAGTACGTTTATGCCGGGGGTCACTGCAGGCACCGGTACCGGAGGCCTCTTCATGCCGTCATAAAATTCAGCCAGTATCCGATCAAGGGAAGGGGCATCATCGTAAGTGAAGCCGGTCACACCCATCTTGCGTATGCTGCTTTCATTGCCGAAGCGGTCAACGGCTGACACGGCTATGCTGTCGAGCTTAATGAATGCCTGGTCCGGACTTTCGACGTCTTCCCGCCGGGTGCGTCCCAGGTAGTCATGGTTAACGTTGAACAGAGGTATAGCATCTTCAGTGACCATGTTTCCGTGGATGTTCTGGTTCCACTGAGAACCATACCTGAAGTAGACCACAGTGCGCCCTATATCGGCCGGATCGGAATGTGTCCATGAAATGCGAAGCTTACCGTCCTCAGCCTTCATGGTCACCACTGGTGCAGCAGGGGCTTTGGTGTCGAGCCATGGCATGGGCGGTACCAGGGCCTGCCTGCGGTAAGGGCCGTCAACAACAGCCTTAACCAGTTCCGGAGAGTTGACCAGCGGCCCGATGCTCCAGTGTATTACGCCGGGACTCTCAGACAGCAGGCCCCTTGTGACCATTATCTGGTTCACTGTCTCGTCGGCAGCTCTCGATGTGGGCTGTAAGCCGATACTGATACCCGGCCAGAGATGGCGCTTCTTCAGGTTCTCACCCTTCCACCAGTTCAGAAGTACCGGAAAGCTCTGCGCCATTTGATTGATAGGCCAGTAAAGCTGAGGAGAATAGTAGTCGATCCACCCTTTGTTGAGCCACAGCTTCGCGTCGGCATAGAGAGTCTCATGCTGGTTGAAGCCGCTGCCAATGGCAGGCGGATTATAGGGCTGCCATATCCCGAAAGGACTCAGCCCGAATTTGACCCAGGGCTTTTCCGACTTGATCCCCTTGTAAACTCTTTCGATGAAATTGTTGACACTCTCCCTTCGCCAGTCGGACCGCGAAAGTTTGCCGCCGGAGGCCTGATAGGCATTCCAGCTCGGGTCATCCGGAAAATCCTTGAAGTTGTTATAATCCGGATAAGGATAGAAATAGTCGTCAAAATGGATCCCGTCGAGGTCATACCTGCGTATAAGGTCCATCACCACGTTGTATGAGTGGTCCTGTGTACCTTTCAGGGAAGGGTCCATCCACCAGTAGTTCTCCACCTCGAGTTTCAGCACCAGGTCAGCGTGTTTTCTGACTATTGATGCATCGGTGACATTCCCTCCGGCAGGATGATGTGCCCGGTAGGGATTGAGCCATGCGTGGAGTTCCAATCCCCTGGCATGCGCCTCGCTAATCCAGAACAGTAGCGGATCATAGAAAGGATCAGGGGCCTTGCCCTGTTCTCCGGTCAGATAATATGACCATGGCTCAAGGTCGCTGGGGTACATGGCGTCACATTGCGAACGTACCTGCAGGACGACGGCATTGAAATTATTTTTATCCAGCAGATCAAGGAGAGCGATGGCCCCGGCCTTCTGTTCGTCGACGGTGAGTCCCGGTTTGTCAGGCCAGTTGATATTGGCAACAGTAGCCACCCAGGCGGCGCGGAACTCGCGCTCCGCGTGCGGTGTGCGGCCTGAGGGATCACCAGTTACTGCCTTCTTACTGGTTACGCATCCGGCAACAGCAATTGCAATCAGTGCTGCAAATACTCTGATTAGTGATTTTCCTGCCATATTGATTCCGGTTTTGATGGTGGGCTGATACAAATGTAAACATCCTGACCGGTTGGTATATGGACGTAAGCAAAAATATTTCCTGGTTAGTCTGTTGTCAGTTCCGGTTCCCGGAGAAAAAAATAATCACTGGAAATCTACCTTGAAGATAAGAATGTTCGTAAAAATGGTATTGGAAAAGACACGGGAGAGAGGAGCTGATCAGCAGATAATCGCAACACTCTATAGTCCTCCTGCCTATATGACCTTTTAAAAAGTCATGCGCAGCAGGAAACGGAATAATTATGGATATGTAATCAGTGTTTAAGGAGGCTGTAGAACTGGATGAGCTTGCTCTCCCGGGAGCCGGGGAAAAGAGGGGGTGAGGAAAGTTATACCTCACCCGAAAACCTTGATCTTACTTTAGTTTGATATGAATTTTATTATCGCTGTATGGCGGCAGATCGGTCCAGATACTGTTAATGGCGCCGATCAGTGCCGGATTGGCGAATTCCGCCAGTTCTTCAATACCTTCCAGCTCTTCAGGACTTATTTTTTCATCTCCGGCGAAATGAGCCAGCCAGGCTCTCGATATGAAAGGAGCTATTACCTGTGCCTCTTCAGGTGATTGCCCGAACCAGTTCTGTGCAACATTAATAAACAGTTTATCAAGCCGGCTGTTGATAGTCATGTTCGAATATGTAAGAAAATCCAGTCCTGAGGGCAACTCGGAATCGATACTGGTTATCCGCCGGGTTTCAACTTTAATGAAGTTGTCATCAAGTGTCATAATACGGTAAGGGCTCAGCGGCGTTACAAGCGATCCGGTCTCAATATTTACCAGGATCCTCCCGCCAACCGATAACTCAGTAATATCGTTCCCATGATGATGACCGTTGAAAACCAGTCGTATACCTGCACTCAACAGGTCTGCAGCCTTGCCGGGAAAACCTGAGACATAACCTCCTTCGAGGCCTTTCTGACCTGTATAATGCTCGAGAATACCACTGTGAAGCATTGCTAGCACTGTTATGTTTTTTGAATTTGCCTCAGCCATCTTTTCCTGGATCCAGGTCATAGTACCTGCATTAAAAGCTGCCTTGCAAGTGTATGTGCCATCGCCTTTGTCATTATAGGTGAAGTTATCTATCCCCAGTATCCACAGATTTTCCTGAGGCTGACAAATATAACTGAGTGAGTTGTCATCCCTGTAGATAGCTTCATTAAATCCGAAGTTCTGGTAGATTTCGGCAAACTGTGCAAGGCTTATGTTGGTAGTTTTCGATGCCGGTATTGTTTTGTAGTCGAATGCTTCAGAACTCCAGATATCATTATTACCGGGCACGACATAGACTTTAATACCCTGAGCCTCAATTTCCTCAAGGAAACCGCTGACGATTAAGTGACTGGAATATTCTCCATTGAAGGATAAATCGCCCGGAATCATGAGAACATCCGGCCTTTCATCAATGATTTCCTCAATTGCCTTCCTGAAGATCGGGTCACTCAGCTCAATGAGTTTCCGGTCTCCGGTCATCATTTTCTGGAAATCCTCATTTGTGACATAATCATCGGGCATAAGAGCCGGATCCAGGTAATGGATGTCGGAAACCACGGCAATTTTGATTTGCGGACAAATCAGATTGTTCGGGCTATTATTATTGCCCGGACCTTTGGGGGGAGGATCAAGCCACTGATCTTCTGCGCATGAAGCACAGATCAAGATCAGAAGAAGCAGATAATGGAACTTTAATTTTTTCATCGCCATTTGATTTTGTGAAACATTATTCAAAATATTTTAATGTAGCCGCCAGAAGAAATTCATTTAATAAAATTAAACCTGTGGTTTGTTAATGGTGTTGCTGAAAATCTCTAAAAGTTTGCTGAAAATCTTTAGAGCTTTGCTGTGAATCTCAAAAGATTTGCTGTAAATCTCAGGAATGTATATTGCCAGTAATGAAGGACCAAAGTAGCCGACTATTTCCGGATGGCGCTGGGAGATTTCCCAAACTCATGTGTGAATTCACGGCTGAAGTGTGAAATATTTTTAAACCCCACAATATATGTGACTTCTGATACATTCAGATCTGTGGATAAAAGTAATTCCCTTGCCTTATGGAGCCTGAGTGATTTGAAATATTCGCCTATTGTCCTGTTGCTTAATGATTTGAACTTTCTGTAAAGCTGTGCATGGCTCACAGACATTTCGTTGCAAAGCTTTGAAATACCGAACTCTTCATCCCCCAGGTTGGATTCAAGTATCTGCCTTACCCTTAATATGAAATCATCCTCCTTTTTTAGGAACTTATCTGACGTTTCCGGTATTTTTCCAAAAGAAGCATACCGTTCATAAAGCTTTTTGCGCAGATCCACAAGGTTTTTCAGCTGAATATGAAGCTCCCGCTCATCTACAGGTTTGGCCAGATAGGCATCAGCTCCTCTCTCCAGTCCGGTAAGACGTGATTCAATATCAGCTTTTGCGGTCAGCATAACAACGGGAACATGGCTGGTGCGGATATCATTCTTCACTTTCTCGAGAAGTTCAATCCCGTCCATTACCGGCATCATTATATCGCTCAGGATAATGTCGGGTATGATCTCAAAGGCCTTTTCAAGGCCGGCAACTCCATTTTCAGCCACCTCAATCCTGTATTCATATTTCAGGATCGCCTGCAGATATAATACAACATCAGAACTATCCTCTATTATCAGCAGCAAAGGAAGATTTGAAGCAATGATTGACCCGGCTGAAAGCGACTCTTCGGCTGAGTGACGCAGATGAGAAAATTCACTGCAAGAACCGGCTTGTTTATATTGATCATCCCGAAATGAAGTTAAAACTTCTGTACCCGAGATCTCTGACAGATGTGCATTGCGGGTAACGGGCAGGACAACCGTAAAAACCGAACCCTCTCCCTTAATGCTTTCCACAGAAATCGTACCGTGAAGGATCTGCACCAGTTCTTTTGTCAGGGCCAGGCCGATGCCGGTCCCGACTGGTGATAACTGGTGTTCCAGACTGTAAAACCGGTCGAATAAATGTTCCAGGTGTTCATTTTCAATACCTGTTCCAGTGTCCCTGATCCTGATCAGGTACAAATTTCCATCATCCCTTAATGCCGTTGAGACCTCTACAAGTCCACCGGCCGGAGTGTATTTTAGGGCATTGGAAACAAGGTTGCTTATAATGTGCATCAGCTTCTCGGGATCAAAATCCATTTCGAAGGATTCTCCGTCTGATTCAAATCTCAGCTCAATCCCCTTCCTGGTGGCTTCAGAGCTAAACTGTTCGACCAGATATGCCAGGTATCTGTTTATATCCCTCCTGACATAGTTAACAGATATAGCCCCGGCTTCCGTCCTGGCCAGATTGAGCATCTGGTTCACAAGCTTCAGGAGGATGCTGCTGTTGTCCTTAATTTTTTGCAGACCGGTCCCTGACCACTTTTCCGGCTGAGCTTCAATCAGGCTGGCCATCCCGTCAATAATTGTCAGGGGAGTGCGGAATTCATGGGTGATATTGGTAAAAAAGCGGTCCTTAAACTCATTTATCTCTTTCAGATGCTCCGCTTCCAGCTCCTCAAGCCTCCTCTGCTGCCTTATGAAACGGAGAACAAAAGCCAGAGCTGATCCGGTCAGGATAATGGATAAGATCATCCACATAATGGAGTTAAGTGCCGGAGTTACCTGATCCGGGATGTGCAACCAGGGTTTCAGAATTATCAGAAGGACTACAATAACGCTGTAAAGAAGAAACATAGCAGTCGGCAACCATGTCCTTTGCCGCGGGATGGTGGAAAGAACATTGGTAATACCCGATAAGATCAGCCCCCCTGAAGTAGGTATCCCACCCAGCCTGAGGATTGTATAAAAAGTCATCAGGTGCATTGTCGAACTGATGAAAGTATGAGTCAGCATGTAATTTTTTGGGAACAGAACCTGAAGTAAAAGCGACAGGGCATACAGGCTGCTGAAGGCTATCATGTAATTTATGAATATCGTTGCCCCGGGAGCAAAAATAATAAGTGCAATGCCAATCATAAGGGAAGCAAGTGAGAGAAAGATGTGATTTTCAAATACAGTAATATTGCCCTGCAGCTGCTTGCCTGTACAACCCGGAAATGAGAGCTTCTTCTCAAGCCATAAACTGAATTTATTAATTCTCTGACGCTGCACCTCAGTTTGTGTTGAATATACTGTTAACAAAGCTTCATTCAACTGATTATGAAGCAGATTAAATTAAAGACTTAGTAGATCTCATATCAAAATTAAGACATTAAGAGACTTTATACAAAAAAAACGAGTCTGTGAAGGTAATCATCTCCTCTTCTCCGTTTCTCTTCTTCTCCCCTTCCTTTGGCCACCGAAGCATTGGCGAAGGTGGCTCCTTTTCTCCCCTTCACAATCACCTCACCGGTCCGAAGTACCTGTCAAGCCAGGCAAGTGTCTCCCTGATATACTCGGCTTTCGGAGGTATGTGATCGGTTTCGTAAAGTATCAGTTTTTTATGCTCAGCAGGAGTCCCGAGCAGCTCCATCATAGGTCTTATCTCCTGGTCGATCCACCTGTCATACTTCCCGTTCAGCATCAGGGTGGGAATTGTAATCCTGCCAACATAGTTTATAGCATTTACCTCCGGCCGGCCCCTGGAATTCAATCCTCCGGCTATAATTAAATTCAGGGCAAGGCGATCCTCAACAGCAGGTACTATTGTACCTAACCATCCTCCCCAGCTCATGCCATAAAAGGCTAATTTGCCGGTATCGATTTCAGGTCTTGTAACCAGATAGTCGACACTTCTGCGGAAGTCTTTGATAATCTGCACCATGAATTCCGTAAATGCATGTGAATCACTTCCTCCGTGAATGGCCGCGAGTTCGGGTTTGCTTCGTTCGAAAGTCCCCTTGTAGACCGGCCACAGTACAGCCCTCCCGTTCCTGATATAATATGACAAAAACATAGTAAATTCATAATATTCCTCAATCTGATCACTTGATCTCATTCGTGTTGCTGCGCTGCCTGGAAAATATATCACTGTCTGATAAGGCGGAGCAACATTCCGAGGAAGGAACAGATAGGCTGTAATCCTTTCTCCGCCATAGGCAGCATCAAAAGAGACCTTCTCCCTGATCCACCCGCCGGGACTCTCAACATGATCCTCAATCCGGGAATTCAATTCAACGGGATCGTATGAAAAGAGTTCCAGATAAACCTTGAAAATTGCATCGTTTACAGGTTTGATCTTCATAGGGTCTGGTTGTTCCGGCAGGGTAACCGGGGCAAATACCTCAGGAGAGATGGAGTCAATCTCAGGATAGTATGCAAGTCTGAATCCGTTCCTTCGGGAGCGGTCTATTTCCGGTGCCTGCCTCTGGTTGCCAAACTCATATGTATTGTCTTCCCATGAGCCTCCCCTTATTATTCTTCCACCGGTGGATTTGTTCCAGCACCATTCCCTAACGTTTCCAGCCATGTCGTATGCACCATAAGGAGTGATTCCCGCAAGAGAACCTACAGCAACAGTACCAGTGCTTCCAAAATTGCTGAATGGGGCAAGTAAGGCAAAGCCTCCCAGCTGGAAGGTTTGTATCATTGGAGTAAATGCGCCCCTTGCAACATTCCAGTGTGCTGTTGTAGGAAGGTTCATACCTGAATATTCCGCATAGGCAGCCGCCTCATACCAGCTTACACCCGATACGGGATAATCTCCCTGACCTTCAGGGAAGTCGCCGCCTATCCATGTTGAAGGTCCCGGCTGCCCGGATTGATCAACAAAAAGTGCGACCACTTCTTCCCATGTGATTTCTTTATCTTCTTTTTCAAATTTATGCTTCCAGAATTCAGGGTCCCTGTATCCTCCGGCATCAATAAAGGCCTTGTATTCATTGTTTGTCACCTCATACATGCCAATAAAAAAATCAGCTACCCTGCCCATGTTTGCTTTTGTCGCAGGAATGCGCACCATTCTGTCAGGGATGCTTCCGGCTTTGTCCATTTTTCTTATCAGCGGACTGGGGCCCACCTCTCCGGGTTTCCCTTCTGCTCCAAGCATTCTCCAGCTGGATGCAGCTCCCAGAATTGTCACATATCCTTCCTTCTCCAGTTTCCACCGGAAGATCCCGACAGGAACCCGTACTTTCTCAAGGGGTGAGACTCCCAGTAACTTCCACCCGTCCTCGGGTTTACTGTATTCCTTGATAAACACACTTGCTCCCGGGGGATCAGTAAAAACATCAATATTCAGGGATACTTTTGAGAATAATTCAGCAAGCCGGGGATCATTGCCCAGAACAGCCTCGGCACGTTCGGCCAGAAGATAGGGTTCCGTGAGGTTCCTCCATACATCATTCTCTTCAATCATTCGTTCTATTTCGGGCAGAGCCTCTTCTCTTGCCCAGCGCCTGTCTGCCTGACGTTTGAAAAGCCATACCGAACCGGTTATTACGGCAATGATGATCAAAACTGCTACCGGCATGAGGATCCGTTTCCGGATTTTCCCCCGGCTTTTTCTTCCGGGTTTATCCTGTTCTTCCACTCCGGCCCTGATCGCTTCCTTTATATCATCTTTATCAACCTCATCCATTTTCAGAAGCATCTGAACCACGTTAGCCAGCCTGTTGATATGCTTCTCAAGAGGAGGTGTAAGGGCATCCAGCCAATGGACGTCGCTTACGTAATACTCAAGCTGTTTTGACATGGGGATGTCCTCAAGGCGGAATGGGATGATCGCCAGTCCATGGTGAACCGCCCGGTCCACCTCCTTGATAACCTGGACTGATCTGTTGGTGTTTGAAGAGTAGATAAGAATGAAAACTTTCGATCCCTTTATTCCGTCAATAATAGCCTCTGCAAAAGGTGCTCCGGGAGTGATATCGCGGGGAGCAATCCAGCAGCGTATACCGTTCTGTTCAAGAATGGAGCAGACAGCATCGGCTGCGGTCTTGTCCTGGTTGGAGTAACTTATGAATACATCATGAGCCATAATCACAACAATTCTCAGGCATGACTTTCATAAAGTTAGGAAACTGTCAGATACAAGGCAAATAAATTAAACATGACACCTCCTGCTTCAAGTTTTCACACCTTCGTCTCTCCGTCTTTTCGTCTCTCGGGTA
>CAZTDW010000084.1:0-15871 GCA_964611835.1 uncultured Rikenellaceae bacterium
GCAGGAGATCTTTTATAAGGTCATGAAATCGGAAAGGCTGGCAATTTTCTTCATTCTTACATTCATACTCATAATTGCTTCATTTAATATCATAGGATCCCTGACAATGCTGATAATTGAAAAAGAGCGTGATATAGAGATCCTGAAAAGTCTGGGAGCGGATAACAACCTTATAAGGAAGATTTTTATATTTGAAGGTTGGCTGATTTCAATAATTGGAGCAGTTTCAGGAGTAGTCCTGGGGTTTATTATATGCTGGATCCAGCAGACTTACGGACTGGTAAGACTCCAGAGCGACTCGCTGCTGTTGGATGCATACCCGGTAATTATGAAACTGAAGGATTTCATTATTGTCCCGGTAACAGTCTTATTGATAGGATTCTGGGCTGCATGGTACCCTGTAAGGTTCCTTACAAAAAAATACCTTATAGGTAATTGAATTTATAGGATGAAATTTTCAGGACACATATACCTTCAGGCTTTTCTGCTTATTTTAATTTCCTGTTCAATTGCATGCTCTGGCAGGAAGAATAAGGCAGAACACAAGGACATTATCCCCGAGAAAGACCTGGTTGCTATTCTGGCGGATGTTCATATTGCTGACGGACTGCTTTCCATACCTAGGATCAGCAACCTTTATGCAAGCACCGATACTCTGGCTGCTTATGTCAACGTAATTGAGAAGTACGGGTATACAAAAGAGGTTATGGACAGAACAATGAGATTCTATTTTATAAAGAGACCCAAGGAGCTGATCAGGATCTATGATAAGGTCCTGGGCAAATTGAGTGCAATGGAATCAAGATTACTTCAGTTCAATCCCACACTCGATGATATAAGCAGTAACTACTGGCAGGGAGAACAGTTTTATTACTTTTCCGGAGAAACCGGGACAGATACTGCCGGGATTGATCTGGTAGTATTGTATTCAAGATCGTATACCCTGAATTTTACAATTACGGTTTACCCCGATGACGAGACCATTGATCCTCATTTGAGTATATTTTTTGAGACAACCAATCCTGCAAAGGAGACTGGCAACCGTACATTTTTTCCCAAAATTAAATATCTCAAGGATGGCCAACCGCATAATTACTCCATCCCGGTACGAATAAAAGATATGCCTCCGTTAAGGATAAAGGGATGGTTTGTTAATCCTGAGAATCAGTATCCCGACCTGAAAAAGCATTATTTTGTGGAAAATATCTCTCTTAATCCCAGACTCCCAGGTCAATGAAAAAATTTTCCGCACAATTCGTTTTTACTAACTGCGGACCGGCCTTAAAAAGAGGCATTGTAACGACAAATGATGACGGAACGGTTATCAGTGTTGAAGACACGGGAGGAAAACTGACAGAGAAAGAAGGTGTGGAATTCCACGAAGGGATAATGATCCCCGGTTTTATAAACTGCCATTGCCATCTT
The DNA here is from genome assembly GCA_964611835.1 of uncultured Rikenellaceae bacterium. GTDB lineage: Bacteria > Bacteroidota > Bacteroidia > Bacteroidales > VadinHA17 > LD21. Next base: position 1,426 of record CAZTDW010000084.1, read on the forward strand.
GAACTCTCAGACTTACGCGGCAAAATATTACCTGGTCAGGGGCTGGCCGGCTTCATTCATGATATAAGAACCATCCGCGACCGTGACATAACTGAAAGCAGCCAATCGGCTTCAAAGGCAGACAAGATGCTTTTTGATGAAGGTGTAATGCTTTGTGCCGATATCTGCAACACCGGCGTCACTTTTGAAATAAAGAAAAAAAGTCAGGTTGAATACATCAATCTCCTTGAAGTCTTCGGGATAGATCCTGAAAAAGCAGAAAAAAGATTTTCTGAATTAACGAGGCTGTCAGAAGTAGCCGAATCATCAGGTTTAAATTATTCTGTTGTACCCCATTCAACCTATTCACTATCTCTCCCGCTTCTGAGGATGGTCAGGTCAGCGACCTCCTCAAACAGGGTGACATCAATCCACTTTATGGAGTCAGCGGCGGAAGAAGAATTTCTCAGGAACCATTCAGGAGAAATAAAGGAATCATATTTAAGATCGGGACTGGGAACAATTACTGAAACTGTAAGTGATCATGCTTCGGCAGTACTGCAGGAAATAACCCCATCAGGAAATCTCATACTGGTGCATAATACCTTCGCTGTAAGGGAAACTGTCAGAAAGGTCAGTGAAAGGAATAACCTTTTCTGGTGCCTTTGTCCCAGATCAAATCTTTATATCGAGAACCAGCTGCCTCAGGTGGAAATGCTTATCGGGGAAGGCTGCGAAATTGTTATGGGAACCGACAGTCTGGCTTCAAACAGCAGTTTAAGCATCCTTGAAGAATTAAAAACAATACAGGGTCGCTTCCCTTCCATTCCGCTTGAAACCCTTATCCGCTGGGCAACACTGAACGGTGCAAGAGCCTTGTGCAGGGAAAGCATTTTCGGATCAATTGAAATGGGGAAAAAACCCGGATTATTGCTTATCCGGGATGCCGATCTTATAAATATCAGATTAACCGGGGAAAGCAGAATAAAGAGACTGATCTGACAAAATCCTTCATCATCAGGCTCCTTCCGGGCTCCGGCAGGCTATCTGATCACAATCTGCCTAATTTTATTAATTTTGAACTCTTTATTACCATTTGAAATGGCGACATTCCTTTTTGACAAGATAATATTCGGGCCTGTCAGAAGCCGGCGACTGGGAGTCTCTCTGGGTATAAATCTCCTTCCTGCAACAAAAAAGATTTGCAATTTCGATTGTATTTATTGTGAATGCGGATGGACATCAGGAAGCAGGGCTGTGAGAGCATTAATGCCATTAAGAATGGATGTCAGGGATGCCCTGGAAAAAAAGCTTGCATCCATGAAGGAAAAGAACCAAACCCCTGATGTTATAACCTTTGCCGGCAACGGAGAACCCACCCTCCATCCTGATTTCAAAGGGATAATCGATGATACTATTGAATTGAGGAACAGGTTCTTTCCTGATACTAAAATTGCAGTTTTATCAAACTCGTCAACCATTTCAAAACCCCATGTCAGGGAGGCTTTGCTGAAAATTGACCAGAATATCCTCAAGCTTGATTCGGGTTTCGATCTTACCGTGAGGATACACAATCAGCCAAAGGTAAACGTGAAGATAGCCGATCTTATAGAGGAACTGAAAAAATTCAATGGACAACTTATCATACAGACTTTGTTCCTTAAAGGATTGTATAAGGGTGAAATAATTGACAATACAACTCCCGGAGAGCTGGACGCCTGGTTGAAGGCAATTGAGATGATAAGACCTTCGGAAGTTATGATCTACACGATTTCAAGAGATACTCCTGAAGGAGGATCGCTGCAAAAGGTACCACTCTCCGAGCTGAAAAGGATCGCGGAAAAGGTTAACCGGATGGGAATAAAAACTCAGGTCTCAGGTTGATTTTGAAAACATCACAGAGAATACTCATCTGCCCGCTCGAATGGGGCCTCGGCCACGCGGGCCGCATGATTCCACTGGCCAGGAAGCTTCAAAAGATGAATAACGAGATCTTCATCGGTGCCGGCCGGGAGCATCTCGCACTTTTCCGGCAGGAACTACCCGGTGCAGTGCTGATAGAATTCAAAGGCTTCAAACCAGGATATTCAGGGGTACTTCCACAATACCTCATACTTTTATTTAAGCTGCCCGTGCTGGTTTATCATATAATAGCCGAACACTACAGGCTTAAGAGTATGATCAGGGAACATAATATAGATATCGTAATAAGCGACAACAGGTTTGGCTTATGGCGACATGGAATAAAAACCGTTTACATTTCCCATCTTCACCGCATCCCTTTCCCCCGTAAACTTAGATGGCTTGAACCTGTTGGTATAATTATTCACGGCTTTTTCATCAGGAAATATTCGTTATGCTTTATCCCCGATGTTCCCGGCAGGATTAATCTTTCGGGCAGATTGTCGCACGGTCTGAAGCTTCATCCCAACACCAGGTTTATAGGTATCCTGTCGAGATTTGCCGGACCGGCTGAATCAGGCCGGCGGGAGGCAATGCTGACAGGGAAACGGGTAGTTCTCATACTTTCCGGACCAGAGCCCCAGAGAAGGATTCTCAGGCAAAAAGTGACTGATATTTTCAAAGACAGCGATATGCAGCTCGTAATACTTGAGGGGAAACCAGGAGATAATCACGATGCGGTTGTATCTGACAATATCTGTTCCTATTGTCATCTCCCTGCCCCGGAATTCAGAAAGGTCCTTCTGGAAAGCGACTATATAATTTCGCGCTCAGGCTATTCAACTATTATGGAACTTGCAAGCCTTAACAGGAGTGCCCTGCTGATCCCAACCCCTGGCCAGACTGAACAGGAATATCTTGCTGAACACCTGTCCGAAATGGGGTGGTTCGCAATTGTTTCCCAGAGGCATCTTGGAAAGGGATTGATACTGCCCCGCAACAAAGACCTCCACGCCGAATCAATTATTGATGAAAGCAGCAGGTTGCTTGAAGATGCGCTTGTTGATCTTCTAGATCAGCAGGAAAAAGATGCCTGAAACGGCAAATCCGGTAAAGAATCCTGACCAGACCTGTCCGGGATCATGGGAATTGAGTTTAAGCCTTGAACTAAGAATCAGCCCTGCAGTCAGGATGGTTGAAACCAGGTACCAGACAAGAGGGGATGACATTTTCAGTGATAATAAAGCTACAACGGCAATCAATGCACCAGCGGCAACGGCGTGTATTGAAATCTTGTACCAGAAATTTATCAGGGTCACCAGTATTACCAGAATGGTTGAGGCGAAGATAAATGACTTGAGGAAACCCGGGATTTGATATTTGAATATTACAAAAGATGTTACAGAATAAAGTACCGACATCATGATCAGAGGCACGGCTCTTTCCTTTTTATCTTCAATAGTATAGGTGCTAATGAGATTTCTGTTCTTAAAGAACGGCAGGAGAACTAAAGGAATAAAGACATTGTTGATGAAGACTATTAAAAAAAGTAACTTCTTTACCTCAACGGGCATGTATACGAGAAGAGTTGGTGCAGTAAAAATAATTCCAAGACCATAAAGCGGCATTAACAATGGATGGAACACAATTGAAATGAACTTTGCCAATGCGGTTGTGAAAGATTTATTTGTATCCTGGTCCATCAGGGACGTGCAATGATAATACTCTAACTCGATTAGCTCAATTTTATTACACTCCCGTTAGATTTCCCTCCTCAATCTTGCCACGGGGATATTAAGCTGTTCCCGGTATTTTGCTACAGTCCTTCGGGCTATCTGATACCCTTTCTCCTGCAATATCTCGGTCAGCCTTTCATCTGTAAGAGGCCTTCTTTTCTCTTCATTTTCAATACAATCCTGAAGTATCCTTTTTATTTCCCTTGTTGATACCTCTTCGCCGCTGTCTGTTTGCAGTCCTTCCGAGAAGAAAAACTTGAGCGGCAGTATTCCGAAATGTGTCTGAATGTATTTACTGTTGGCAACACGCGATACAGTTGAGATATCAAGGCCGGTCATTTCTGCAACATCCTTAAGGATCATTGGCTTAAGCTTTGTCTCATCTCCGTCGGCAAAATATTCCTGCTGGTATTCAAGTATGGCATTCATGGTAAGCAAAAGGGTATTCTGTCTCTGCCTTATTGCATCAATAAACCAACGGGCTGAATCAATCTTTTGTTTCACAAACATGATAGCTTCCTTCATTTCCTTTTTTTGGTTCTTGTTCTTTATGTATGAATGAAGCATCTCATTATATGATGAACTCAGACGTAATTCGGGAAGGTTGCGTGAATTAAGGTGCAGGTCGAATCCATCCTCGGTAAGGTCAAGGATAAAATCAGGAATTATCTGATGGGAATTCTTGGTAAAGGAATCGCTGAAGACGCTTCCAGGCTTTGGATTCAATTTGAGTATTTCCTCTATCGCATTCCTGAGTTCATCTTCCGTTATGCCGAGTTTTGAGGTTATTTTATCATAATGCCTTTTTGAAAACTCATCAAAGTAAAGGTCAAGGATTGTGTAAGCCAGCTTGATTGATCCCTGGGTCCTGTCTTTGATTGCAAGCTGGATCAACAGGCATTCTCTCAGGGTTCTGGCACCAACGCCGGCAGGATCAAGGTCCTGGATTATTTCCAATACCTCTTCCAGCTCCTTTTCATTTGTGGTTACATTCTGGAGAAATGCCAGGTCATCAACGATGTTTTCAAGTTCCCTGCGGAGATATCCATCCTCATCGATGTTTCCGATGATGTATTCCCCGAGTATCTTTTGTTTTTCAGTCAGATCCCTCAGATTGAACTGGGATTCCAGATGTTCATGAAATGAGGACCCCACAGAGAAGGGTATTTCACCCTTTTTATCATCATCACGACTGTAATTGTTCGTCTGAAGACGGTATTCTGGGATGTCATCCTCCTCAATATAATCATCCAGGGTGAACTCATCATGGTCTTTATCCTCCTCGTTATACTGATCTTCAAGATCCTCCCCGGATTGCATTTCATCATCATCCTCGGGGCCTTCCTCAAGCGCGGGATTTTCCTCCAGTTCCTTTTTTATCCGCTGCTCGATCTGCAGGGTAGGGACCTCAAGCAGCTTTATCATCTGTATCTGCTGCGGAGAAAGCTTTTGAAGCAGCTTCTGCTGTAATTTCTGCTTTAACATCCCTTATACTTTAATATACAGAAACCATTGTATTGATCAAAACTCAGCATTTTTAGGTGTCCTGGGGAAAGGTATCACATCCCTTATGTTCGACATCCCCGTCATGAAAAGTATCATCCTTTCAAAACCAAGCCCGAATCCGCTGTGAGGGGCTGTTCCGAATTTTCTGGTTTCGAGGTACCACCAGAGATCCTTTTGCGGCAGATTCAGCTCCACTATTCTTTTCAGCAATTTTTCATAAACCTCTTCCCTCTGCGAGCCGCCTATGATCTCCCCTATTCCCGGGAAAAGCACGTCCATTGCCCTTACTGTCTTCCCGTCGTCATTCTGCTTCATGTAAAAAGCCTTTATCTCCCTGGGATAGTCGGTAAGGATAACCGGACGCTTGAAATGCTCCTCCACGAGATAACGTTCATGTTCAGCCTGAAGATCGCGTCCCCATCCTACAGGATACTCCCAGTTCTTTCCGGAAGCTGTTAAAATATTAACAGCTTCAGTATAGGTTATCCTGACAAACTTATTATCAAGCACAAACTTCAACCGCCCAAGCAAGTCCTTGTCAATCATGTCATTGAGAAATTCAAGATCCTCTTTGCAATTGTCAAGGGCATATGCAATAAGATACTTCACAAACTCCTCGGCAAGATCCATATTATCATTCAGATCATAAAAGGCCATCTCAGGCTCGATCATCCAGAATTCTGCAAGATGCCTCGGAGTATTGGAATTTTCAGCCCTGAATGTCGGGCCGAAAGTGTATATTTCTCCAAGCGACAGAGCACCAAGTTCACCTTCAAGCTGACCTGAAACTGTCAGGTTGGTTTCTTTTCCAAAGAAATCATCTGAGAAATCAACCTTGCCTTCTTCGTTAACAGGAATATTTTTAAGGTCAAGTGTTGTGACATGAAACATCTCTCCCGCACCTTCGCAGTCGCTGCCTGTAATTATAGGGGTATGCAGATAATAAAAACCCTTGTCGTTGAAATATTTGTGAATGGCGAACGCCATCGCATGCCTTATCCTGAAAACTGCACCAAAAGTGTTTGTCCTGAATCTGAGATGGGCTATCTCCCTGAGGAATTCCATCGAATGTCCTTTTTTCTGCAAAGGATATGCTTCTGCATCGCACTTACCATAAATCTCTATTCTCTTAGCCTGGATCTCAACACTCTGACCCTGTCCCTGTGATTCGGCAAGTATTCCCTCAACACCTATGCAGGCTCCGGTAGTAATGTCTTTCAGAAGACTTTCATTAAATGATGCCGCTTCAGCAACTATCTGGATATTATTTATTACAGAACCGTCATTTAAAGCTATGAAGACTATACTCTTGTTCCCCCTTTTTGTCCTGACCCATCCTTTCACCTGAACTTCTTCTCCAAGAGGGTGTGATTTTAAAAGTTCCCTGATCTTAATTCGTTTCATCATTAAAATATAAAAGCAACATGAATTTCCCCCCGCAAAAATAATAAATTGTTTTAGTGCATCTCTCCCGACACTGTCAGATTATTAGGATAAATCTCATAATAATTGATTCACAAAGCAGTTATAGAAGTTAGTGACTGTTGCAATCAATTGTTTGCGCATAGTTACGATCAGAGAACCGAAGGTTGATTTTCATTTGAAACCCGGGGGATTTGCTAAAATTCAAAACAGGTGATTCCGCCCTTTTGAAAAATTGGAAAAACTGAATAACTTTGAATAAGAAAATGTTAAAACAGAATAAGCCATGGAAGAAATTAAGAAGATGATTGTTGTACCCTGGGATTTTACACCCGTTGCCGAAAATGCTCTTGCCCATTCTGTAAAGATTGCCCGGATGGTGGGCAATGACATCTGCCTGCTGCATGTTATTGACAAGGATATAAAGCTCAAGGCAGAGGGAGAGAAAAAGACACTTCTGAATCATGTGGCCAGGGAAGCTGGAGCAAAGTACAATATGAATGTCTCTGCCCAGGTGGTAAGGGGAACCATTTTCACTTCAATAGCTGAATTCGTCAATTCAAATGAAGTCAATCTCGTGGTGATGGGAACTCATGGGATTGTCGGCATGCAGAAGCTTACAGGAAGCTGGGCCCTTAAAGTGATCGTAAAATCAAAGGTCCCCTTTATTGTTGTTCAGAATCCTCCTGCAGATCATGAGAGGTATCACGACATCGTATTCCCGGTCGACTTCAGGATTGAAAACAAAGAAAAACTGAGCATGGCTATATTCATGGGCAAATATTTCGATTCAAAAATCCATATCCTGAAGTCAAATACTACCGACAAAAGCCTCATCAGAAAAGTTAATATAAATCTGAATTTTGCTATTAAATATTTGATCCAAAATAACATAAACTATGAGATCCATGAGATTGAGCGCGGCAAATTTGCACAGCGAACCATCGACTTTGCAAACAAAATAAACGCGGATCTCATAGTTATCATGACCACCAAGAATATTTCAATGGCCGACTACGTGCTGGGAGCCTCAGAACAATATATAATTGCCAACAGCTCAAAGATCCCGGTATGCTGTGTTAATCCAAGATCATCATTTGCCAAGGTTGGTCAGTTCATGTATGGATAACAGGTCCCGGCCGGCTGCAGGTTTTTGATCCTTTTGCAGATCAGTTTCTTTTTACCGGAACAGTAAATGTTGCTATAATGGCGGCCAGAAGCGAGATTATAAAAGTTGTCAGTCTGGCAGGTATTCCTTTTACGACAAAAGCTGACGTAACAGCATTAAGCTTTTTCTGATCCTCAACTGCCTGAGTTTTCTCTTTAAGTTCCTTTTCGAACTTTGACTTGTTTACAAACCTGCTGCCTTCCATGGAGATAAGATCTTTAGCTTCGCTTGTTTCAATGACTTTGTGATTAACAAGGAATGCCAGCTTAGGCTCGGTAACCTTATAATGCTGCTCGAATCCTCCGCTGATCCAGAATATGGTAAAAACTATTCCTGTAACAACGGTTATAATGGCAGCCTTACCATGAAATCTTTTCCAGAACAGGGAAAAAAGGAGTACCACCGAAAAAGTACAGCCGATTCCCGCCCATACATAGCTTACAATAGTAAAAATAAGGTTTGAAGGGGTAATGTATGAAAGGCCAAGTGCCACCACAGCAAGTGCTGCAGTTGTGATCCTGTGCCTTCTTAGCTGGTTTGCCGGAGCATTCTTCCTTACACTCCTGCCTTCTTTTTCCAGAAGGCTTTCAGACAACTCCGTGGCTGAAAGGATAAGAAGTGAATCAGCTGTTGATATCATAGCTGCAATCGCGCCTGTGATCAGAAGCGCCGCAATCATCCTTGGAAACAGTTTCAGTACAACGCTGGGCATCACATATTCGGGATCGTTCAGTCCTGCAGGGCCAAAAATGGCTATACCGATCCACCCGATCATAAGCGCTCCTATATAAGCAATTATAGTCCAGGTTATACCAATATTCCTGGCGATTTTCGCCTGTTTTGCATCCCTGATCGCCATGAACCTGACGCTCAGCTGGGGCTGGCCGCCCAGGTATCCGAAAAACCAGCTGAATCCGCCGGTAATAATCAGTCCGGCCCCGAAACCTTTGGCCGCTCCCGTGAGGGAGGTGTATGTACCTCCTGATTTTACAAGACCGTCAACGATCCCGGAGGCATACAGGTCAGGATGGTTTGACAGATAGATTATACCTGCTACAGGCCCTATTACCAGTGTTACAATCATCAGTAGAGCCTGGATAACATCGGTATAGACCACACTCCTGAATCCTCCGTAAACAGTATATGGTATTATGAGTGCCGCGGTAATTAATGCCCCTGCCTCCGGTTTCAGCCCAAACAGTGTATAAAGGGTCTTCCCTCCTCCCAGGAACTGTGCTCCCACGTAAAAAAAGAAAAAGAATACGATAGCCATGCTCGATACTTTCCTCAGCATCCTTCCGTATTCTCCATGTTTTGCAGCAAGATATCCGGTGAAAGTTGAAACATTGTATTTTTCAGCCTCATCCCGGAGCCGCCATGCAATGACTGCCCATGCAGTAATGATACCTGCTACGCATCCTGCTGCTGTCCATATCTCTGTCAGCCCCATCGCATAGGCCGCACCCGGAAGCCCCAGCAGGGCCCACGATGATTCACCGGTAGCCCTTTCTGAAAGGGCAGCGGCCCATCCCGGGAGTGACCTCCCGGCGATGGCAAAGTCGCTTCCCGTCTTTACCTTTCTGCCCTGATATACTCCCCAGGCTACCAGAAAGGTTATATAAGACGCCATTACAAGAATCAGACCGACATTGTTTTCCACTTTCTGATTTTGTGATGTTACAATACTCCCGGGGCTGTCAGGCCCCTCAAAATATGATCTTAATGCCTCTTGGTATCCCTTCCTTCCCAGCCGCTTTTGCCTTCATCCATAAAAATCTCCTGAAGTGTCCTGGATACTCTTTCATCAACCTCTTCAACAAGCTGTATCCTCAGAGGATTGGTCAGACGTTTTTGCCATTCTACAACAGGGGTGTATGGGGCAGCTGTTTTGTCTGTCTCATAAATAAGATATGCCCATTTCTCAGAAAAAATACTCCCTTTTAATACAGGAACAATCTGCTGCATATTTGATGAAGTGAATGTATGGGATAAACCACGTGCCCAATATATCCATGGACCAGCGGTAATATAAAAGAATGGATTAAGCAACCTCAGTGATGATTCCACACTGGCATTTGAATAATTAAGTTGTATGCCGGCAAATCCGATACCTTTTTCTTTATTAAAGAATATTATCCATGGTACGTCAGCTTCCATCTTAAGGTCAGTCAGATCAGGCATGTGTGCAACATCGTAAATTATAACTGAGTCTCTTACGATATCATACCAGGCAGCATGTGTAATAAGTTCACGTTTGATTACCATCTCAGCGTTTCTGAGAGCAAGTGCCTGAACGGATTCCTTGATCCTCATGGTTGTCGAGCTGACAAAATATGGTACACCCGGATAGAATTCATATCTCACAGAAGCATCGACCTCAGGAATTTCTCTCATATCATCCCATACATCGCTTCTTGCAATTATGGCTCCTGCAACAGTACTTATATTTCTGGGAGGTTTCCAGTCTGCAGTATGCGACCAGGGCCTTGGAGGCACATAAACATCAGGATTCCAGTGCATCGCTCCATTTGTTTCCAGCCTGTGATAGAGAGGGGCATCAGGCTTGCTTTTGAGCCTGATCTCATCGAGATGCCCTGAATTAGGATGAAGAATAACCGACATTTTACTGTTGTCAATTTGTAATCCGGGGGCCATACCCTGAATCTTCAGGTCGGTTGTATATAACTTAACCATGGCATCGGGATTATTATAGAAGATAAGAAATACCTTGCTCGTTTTCGCAGGCACATCGGCAAGAAATGCGACCCTTATTGTTACTGTTGGCATCCACAGAGGGGTCTGGCGTGTGGGATTGCCATCTTTGTCAGGGCCCATATCATCTTCCTTCAGATATTCCATCTGATCATATACCTGTGAGGGAACTTCTGTCAATTCATGAGTTTTTGGATCAACTGCAACAACTCGTATATCGCGCATAAGCTGCTGAGCTTCATCGGGATAAAATGCAAGAAGAACCTCCACAGGATCATTTGTCCTGCTGATTCCTGCAGTTTCACTGAGAATTACGGATTTATAGCTTTTCCAATCCTTACTGAAAACAGCCACACCTTCCGGAGCCTTTACTTTTCTTGTGGCAGTGATCCATGTATCATCTGAAGATGCATTTACAGCTTTCTTCATTCTGACGGACAACCTGATATTATACTCTTTCCCGGGTTCCCACCTCACCCAGCCGGTTACATTGAAGTTCTTGTACAAGGTACCGTCTTGTGAAAGGCTGTATCCTGATGGTGGTCGTCCGGAAATAGGAGGACGATTCATATTTTCATGATCTGAATCCCTTCTGAGATCAGTAGCCCTTAATACCTTGCCATCGACTGCTGCTTCAACTTCAATTATCGACTCCCTGGGGAGCTCGATATCTGCCTTGAAATGGTAAAATGGTGTTGCAGGTGATGGATATCCGAGTTCAATTTTCTTTATGTTAAGCTGACTCGTCTCTTTGGACCTCTGCGAAAATCCGTAGGAGAATGTTATTACAGCCAGGATCAGAATAAACAGCATCCTGAGTTTTAGTTTCCCTTTGTTCATCATGATATTGAATTTAATTGGTTTCCATTGTAGATAGTTCTGATTTTAAAGGTCAGGGGGTAATTTAATATCTCCCCGGCATTCAATTGACTTTCAAGGTTAGTCGGATACTTCATCACTATTGCACGGTAATCAGGTTCCTGTTTCTAAGCTCCTGAACACCATTTTGCCATTTTCCGCCTGTGCCCCAGAGGTAATATGAGAAATACATAGTGGTTTTCTGATAAATAGGGGTCCATGGCTGGAATTCAACATAGTAAAAATGAGCCTCGCTATTTTTCGGATGATTCATCCACATATGAAGGAAATGGGGTTCAGTCACCGGGAAGGCGCCTACAAATGTAATGTCCTCCTTTTCATCATAGCCTGCATTCCAACCTTCCTTCATAAAGAAAGCCCTGCCATAGTAATCCTCCGGCTTCATACGGTATTCATGGAGACCATCCTTTTCAGGGACAGTGAATACATCCTCGGTCCAGTGCTTGGCCCCCAGTTCAAGGATTGGCTGCGGACCCAGAACATTGGCTTCCGGATTTTTAAATGTAAGTGCAAATTGAACTTCAAGAAGCGGTGAATTGCCATATAACGTAAAGATCTTCTCAAGCCTGTTGCCATAGTAATCGGTGCTCATCTTAACTCTCACATAATCACCCTCTTTTTTAAGAATTTCTGCATCATATACTCTGTGAGTCTCCATGCTTCCCTGTCCGAGAAAATCTTCAAACCCTCCATATGGATAATATCCCCTTTTTCTGAAAGTGCGCTTGTCATCAGAAGCCTTCTCGGGCCATAATTTAAACAGGACATTATCATTCTTCGATTTTACAATGTATTCTATGACCCTTGCCCCGGTTGAAAGGAGTGTAATCTGCACACTGTCATTTTCCATCCTGTATTCCATTATACCGTCACTGTTAAGGTCAATCTCATATAGGTATGGTTTGCCTGAGGCCTCGCCAACACCAAGCTGGCTGACGTTTTCAACACCCATTGCTGATACTTTCACATTGTAGCTTCCTGCCGGGACCTCAAGGTCGAATGACAGATTGGCAAAAGCAGCTTTCCCGGCGATGCAGGTTTTGGATGTTGTATAAACAACCTTTCTGGGATTGCTTATTTCAACAACTTCAACCTTTACAGGGAATGATTGCCTGTCTGTAAAATTATGTATAGCTACCGGATATGAAACCTTTGGTGCATGTCCGTAAAGGAGCTGATGTACAGAAATTGCCCTCGGCAGATCGAGAATAGCCAGGGTGCTCTTTTTCTGTTCTCCCCACTTGAAATGAAGTGCGACCGGATTTGTTTTCTTCATTGCTGATGCCAGTGGATCGAGGACAAATTCAAGTGTCTTTGTGCTGTTTGCCGGCAATGTCACCTGCCTTGACGCTGAACCTTCCATTTTCAGCTCAGGCGGAAGAACTACAGTAAGTGTACCTGCAACTGGTTTCTGATAAAGGTTGGTGATATTTAATATCAGTTTGTAATCCCTGACTGAGGCATCCAGGTTTATCCTGTCGCCAAAATATTCTTCAAGCCAGACACGGTCGATGAGAAGAAGCTGAAGGGCATTTCTGAAACTGGCAGGTCCCATCATCAGCCCGCCGCTTAACACTGCTACTTCGCGTCTGTCCATTATAGCTTCCCAAAGTAGTTTTTTCGAAAGCTGATTCCCTTTCGGGATAAACAGCACCATTGAGTTTTCAGTGCCACCATACAGATTTCCTGTATTACTTACAAACGGAACATTTTCATTGTCAATCTGTTCTTTGTTTCCCTCTATTGCAAAATACCCATCATAAGTATAGTTGTCAGACTCACCGCGGGGGTCCCATACCTGCCTGAATACATATCCCTCCTTCTCATGTGCATACTTTATCCATGAGTCGGGGGTAAACATACTTTGGACCTGCAGGCCATCATAGTCTTTCAGACCATGTATCTGTCCGAATCCAAAGTCTACAACTGCAGGATTACTGACTTTTGAAAGCCATTCTTCCATTTCCTTTTGTGCCAGGAAATCCATATATCCTGTGAACGTGAACCACGAGTTGCCTTCATTCATCCCTTTTCCGACAACCTCAAGAGGGTGCCCGGGGGTGCATGTCACACTTTTGAGAAGTGTTTCAGCTCCGAACCATCCTTTATGAATATCATATTTTGAAAGCAGTTCCTTTGTGCTTTCCATTAATGCCAGCGTTTTATCCCTCATCTCCCTGCTGTCTGATGCTACGACAAAAATCTTCTTATTCCCGCTTTCAAGAAAAAATACCAGTACATCAGTAAAATCCCTTGCTCCGTATTGATAGCTTTTTAACCTGTCCTTCCAGATATAGTCTGAAGGAAGCTTTTCTGTAAGCTTCTTCCCGGCATCAGTCTTCGGATCAACTATTGCAAGCACATTACCGGTGGCAATTGCTTCATTGATCTTTTGAAGTGAAGGCTGATCCAGTATTGTGTATTGCTCCCTGAGGATACTGTTCATGAATCCCTCCTGCATTGCCAGACCGGGAATACCAAATTCTGTTGCAAGGTCCACTCTGGCCTGAGCAATCGTATAATCCATTTTAGGCACAGTGATCTTGAACAGATTCCCATAGCGGATCTGATCACGGAATATGTTATGCCAGTAATTCGTGTAACCATTGAACTGGAACTGTTCGGTAACCATGTTTTTATCAGGCTGAAAGGTCCCGTTATATTTGAATCCGTCCAGATTCTGTGACCTGGAGATACTGACGGCTACTCCGGTAAGGATGACAGCTGTGAGGAAAATTTTTCTGAAAATTGTTTTCATCTTATTTGCATTATTTAATGTTTGATTGATTTCTATCTGGTTGTTATAAGGTTTCTTTCCTTCAATGATTTGACTCCCTCCTGCCAATTGCCGCTTTTACCCCAGAAATAATAAGTAAAATACATCGTACTTTTCTGAAATATCGGCACCCACGGTTGGAATTCGTGACAATAGAAATGAGCATCAGGATTACTTGGATGGTTCATGAACATATGGAGAAAAAGAGGAGGTTTTACCGGAAATGCAGCCACAAAACTGATGTCCTCCATGGTATCATAACCGGCATCCCATCCCTCTCTGAGGTAGATCACTCTTCCATAATACCTTTCCGGAAGCATACGGTATTCCTTCAGTCCATCCATTTCGGGAGTGATAAAAACATCT
>CAZTDW010000085.1:0-15617 GCA_964611835.1 uncultured Rikenellaceae bacterium
ATTTTAATGCCTGCTTCGAATTATCAACACCTGTGACCCTTGCTTCCGGAAGATTTAACGCAAGAGCTGTTGCAATGCATCCTGATCCGGTACACGCATCGGTTATTTCACCTGAAAAACCACGGTTTTCCTTTATCACCAGGTCGACCAGCTCTTCAGTTTCCTGCCTCGGGATCAATACTCCGGGACTTACCCTTATGGTGCAGTTGTAAAAAATAACTTCTCCCGTAATATACTGTATGGGTTTTCCTGTCCTCAGTTCATTGCAGACCGACAGGATCTTTTCCGACTCTTCTTTTGTCATCCGTCTTTCAGGATTGCACAGCAGTCCGGCCCTGCTGCCTCCCAGCACATGCAGCATCACAATTTCAGAGAGGGATTGAATTTCCTCTTCAGGATATATTTCTTTAAGTTCCCCTGAAATATGGTTCCGGATATCTTTAATTGTTTGTAAATTGAAGGCCATAAGCCAAATTTAGCACTTTCAAGCAAATGCCTGGAAATAATGATGAAAAATTCATGCGGCGGTGCCTCGACCTGGCCTGCAAAGCCGAAGGAATGACGTATCCCAATCCTATGGTGGGTTCGGTAATAGTGCATGAAGGGAGAATAATTGGCGAAGGATATCATATAAAGGCCGGAGGACCCCATGCAGAGACCAGAGCCGTGGAATCTGTAGCTGATAAGGAATTATTGAAGGAATCAACACTCTATGTCAATCTTGAACCCTGCTCTCATTTCGGCAAAACACCACCGTGTGCCGATATGATAATATCCCGGCAGATCCCGAAGGTGGTGGTAGGCACCATCGACACTAGCGCCAAAGTATCAGGCAGGGGTGTTGCCAGGCTTCAGGAGGCTGGCTGTGAGGTGGTTACCGGCGTTTGCGAGGAGGAGTGCAGAAGACTTAACCGGAGATTCTTTACTTTCAATGAAAAAAGAAGGCCGTACATAACCCTGAAATGGGCGGAGAGCAGCGACGGATTCATCGACAGGGAAAGAGGTAAAGATTACAGGATAGAGCCGAACTGGATAACGGGCCTTTCAGAGAGGATTCTCGTTCACAAGTGGAGAGCCTCGGAACAGTCAATACTTGTAGGGGCAGGTACTATCAGGGCTGATGATCCGCAGCTCAATGTGCGGGAGTGGAAGGGTAACAATCCGGTCCGCCTCATTCTCAGCGGGTCGGGATCGCTTCCCAAGGATCCCGCGGTGAACAAATCAATAGGATCAATAATTGTTTTTACATTCTATCCGGAAAAAATTGTCCTTCCCGGTTCAGTGATAATGAAGCTTAATCATCGCGAGTCTGCCGCAAAACAGATATCAGACGCATTGCACGGATGGGGTATCCAGTCGCTGTTCATCGAAGGCGGAGCCCAGGTGCTGGGTCACTTCATCAGGACCGGACTATGGGACGAGGCCCGCATCTTCACCGGTCAGGAAACCTTTAAAACCGGGGTGAAAGCCCCGTCAGTCAACGGTAAGCCTGTCATGGAAAAATCCTTCAGCCGGAGCAGTCTGAAAATATTGCTCAACAGCAAGTAATAACTCTAAGGACTTCAGGCTTGAATTCAGGCAGGAAGGTGAGATATGTCAATGAGTGTATTGATATATAACATATAGAAGCATGATAAATATCAATACACAAATTGCTATATATCATTAAATAAGGTGATTTATATTACTAGATCTTGGCAATTCTTCTCGGGTCGTCAAGCCAGCTGGTATAGTTTGAAAGTGCGTTAAGGACATCTTTGGGAGTATTTGCCATGGTCCAGATGCCTTTGTGCTCAATCCTCAGGAACTGATTGCTGATCATGTGTTCGAAGAAATCGATAAGTGATTTGTAAAAGCCAAGGGTATTGAGGATGACTATGGGTCCGTTAAAAAGGCCAAGCTGTTTAAGGGTAATGGCTTCGGTAAGCTCTTCAAGTGTTCCCACTCCTCCCGGAAGTGCTACAACTGCATCGGCCCTTGAAAACATGTTCTTTTTCCTTTCGCCCATATCGGAGGTGAGTATCATATCCCTGACCTGCGGGTGCCCCCAGCCCTCATCATTCATAAATGAAGGCATCACGCCTGTTATTATCCCGCCGCTGGCGATGACTGCATCTGCAAGCACCCCCATGAGCCCTATGCCGCCTCCGCCGTAAATGACCTGTATCTTCGACCTGGCAAACAGGGTTCCGAGTTCATCTGCTGCCTGAGCATATCTGTCGTCTATACGGCTGCTTGAAGCAGCAAATACACATACTGTCATATATTCATGTAAAATGAAGCTTTTCCTGAGGAAATGTGATCAATGATTTCTTTTCCGGCAACCGGATGCAAAGCGTGCTGAGCTTTATCTTTGGAATTTCCAAAGAGGACTTTTATTAATTTTCCCTTTTGAATAATAAAAGAACTGTCTGGCCTGAAAAACCTGTTCAGGGCTTTTACTGGAGAAGGATGTTAAGCTTATTGATAAAGTTGGCTTTTGGCACTGCACCCACCTGCTTGTCGGCAACTTTTCCGTCCTTAAAGAAGAGGACCGTAGGGATATTTCTGATTCCGAATTTTGCTGCCACCCCGGGGCAGTCATCAACATCGCACTTGGCAACCACAACCTTACCCTCATATTCCTTGGAAATATCTTCAACGATAGGGGCTATCATCCTGCACGGACCACACCATTCAGCCCAGAAATCCACCAGGACCGGCTTATCGGATTTAAGAACTATTTCATCAAAGTTATTGTCATTTACCTCCAGTGCCATACCATTATGATTTAAGTTAAATTCTCACGGTGACAAATATAGCTAATTAACTTTATATTCTATTCCAGGGTAGTCGTCGAGGAACGAAATTAATTCATTGTTCAGCCGTATCCTGATTGTCCTTGAAAACATGGAAAGGGAGATTTTATCCTCCTGGTCATAGAAAAGGAATTTCAATTCGGTTTCTCCCTTATTGCTTTTCATAAGTTCAAGCAGTTCATTTATCATTGCCTGATTCAATATTTCAGTATTGATCTTGATTGTGACCGTCTTAATTAGTTCATCCTTGACGCTCGACAGCAGGTTGATGGTCTTTATATGAAATTCAAGTTCATCATTCCTGAATTTATGCTTCTGGACCCTTCCCTTTACAAGGAGGTAATAGCCTACAATGAAATACTTGCTGAATTCGAGATATTCTTTGTCGAACAGCACGAATCTGAATGAATCGGAATAGTCCTGCAAGGTAAATGACCCGTAGGGTTTTCCGTTTTTGCTTATCCCGTTCTTTGAATCAATAACCATTCCTGCAACGATGACGTCCCTTTCGTACCATTCGCTAAGGTTCTGAAGGTCGGCCAGGGTTGCGTTGGTGAAGTTTGATATTTCAAGTTTGAATTCATCGAGAGGGTGGGACGAAAGGTATATTCCGATAACCTCTTTTTCCCTGTTGAGTTTTTCAAGCTTCGGCCAGTCGGGGCAGGATATTGCTTCGGGTCTGATAATGTCGAATCCTCCCGTTTCCCCGAAAAGTGTCTGCTGGCTTGAATTTTTCACAGTTTTTACATTATTGCCATATCTGATCAGATTTTCAATAAAGCTTATTCCCCTGTTGTCGATTGCGAAATACTGCGACCGGGCGATATCGCCAAAGCAGTCGAAGGCGCCGGCAACTGCCATTGCCTCTAGATTTTTCTTGTTAAGTGAATTAAGGTTGACTCTTTCAACCAGGTCGTAGATGGTTTTGTATGTCCCGTTCTTTTCTCTTTCCTCTATGAGCTGCAGCACCGCACTTTCACCTACTCCCTTAATGGCTCCGAGGCCGAACCTGATGTTTCCGTCCCTGTTCACCGTGAACTTGACATTACTCTCGTTTACATCAGGTCCGAGGACTTCCATCCCCATCCTCCTGCATTCATCCATGAAAATTGTGATCTTCTTCAGGTCGCTGATATTGCGGCTCAGCACGGCGGCCATGTATTCTGCAGGATAATTGGCTTTCAGGTAGCCAGTCTGGAAAGCGATCAGTGCATAGCAGGTGGAGTGGGATTTGTTGAAGGCATACTGGGCGAATGCCTCCCAGTCGGACCAGATCTTGTTCACTATCGCCTCATCGTATCCCTTCCTGCTGCATCCTTCAAAGAATTTCAGCTTCATCTCGTCCATAATGGACTTCTTTTTCTTGCCCATGGCTTTCCTGAGAGTGTCGGCCTCTCCTTTGGTAAAGCCTGCAAGCTCCTGCGAAAGGAGCATCACCTGCTCCTGATAGACCGTTATACCGTAGGAGTCGTCAAGGTATTTCTCCATCACCGGCAAAGGATAATCAATGGCTTCGGTCCCATTTTTCCTTCTGATGAATTTGGGGATATATTCCATCGGTCCAGGCCTGTAGAGTGCGTTCATGGCAATGAGATCCTCCAGCCTGTTGGGCTTAAGCTCTTTCAGGTATCTTTTCATGCCGGTCGACTCGAACTGGAAGATCCCGGTAGTTTCCCCGTTACTGAAAAGCTCAAAAGTCTTTTTGTCTTCAAGGGGCAGGTTGTCGATATCAATATCAATACCTTTTGATCTCTTTATGTTTTCGATAGCATCCTTTATTATTGAAAGGGTTTTAAGCCCCAGGAAATCCATTTTGAGCAATCCGACTGATTCAACCTGGCTGCCGTCGTACTGGGTGGCATAAAGGTCGGTATCCTTTGCTGTGCAAAGGGGTATGTAATTGTCGAGAGACTCTTTTCCTATTATTATTCCGCATGCATGGACCCCCGTCTGACGCACCGATCCTTCAAGCACCTCAGCATATTTGAGTGTCTGAGCGATCAGCTTGTTGGGTGAGTCTTTTTCCTTTGCGAGTTCGGGCACCTCGGTATAAGCCGCAGCAAGGGTTACGCCGGGCCGCTCAGGTACCAGCTTTGCAAGCTTGTCGGCTTCGGAAAGCTGCAGTTTCTGGACCCTGGCCACATCCCTGATGGCCATTTTTGCACCCATTGTTCCGAAAGTGATGATATGTGCCACCTTATCGTGCCCGTATTTGTTTACAACGTATCTGAGCACGTCTTCACGGCCGTCTTCATCGAAATCAATATCAATATCGGGCATGGATATCCTGTCGAGATTGAGGAACCTTTCAAAAAGGAGCCCGTACTTTATCGGATCGATGTCGGTAATGCGAAGGCAGTATGCAACTACCGAACCTGCGGCGGAACCTCGCCCGGGTCCGACGGAGACCCCCATTTCCCTGGCAGCCCTTAGAAAATCCTGGACAATAAGGAAGTAACCGGGGAATCCCATTTTTGCTATTGTCTGAAGCTCAAAGTCGATTCTTTCCTTTATGTCGTCATTCAGCTCCCCCCACCGCTCAGCGGCACCCTCGTATGTCAGGTACCGGAGATAATCATCCTTATCGGTATAACCCGGAGGCAGTTCAAAATCGGGCATTATCGGCTCGTGATCAAGCTTGTATTTTTCTATTTTGGCAACCAGCTCGCCCACATTGTCGACAGCTTCGGGGATATCACTGAACAGGCTGCGCATTTCCTCTTCACTCTTCAGATATTCCTGCTTTGTATAGCGAAGCCTGTCAGGGTCGTCAATATCCTTCGCGGTGTTGATGCAGATCAGCCTGTCGTGGGCTTCAGCATCTTCCGCATTGATGAAGTGGACGTCGTTGGTTGCTATGATCTTTACGTTATGCTTTGCCGAAAGCTTTCTAAAGGCCTCTATGACTTTCTGCTGCTGAGGGAACACTGTCCTGTCGGCTTCGGGATCGTAAGTCTCATGACGTTGTATCTCAAGGTAGAAATCATCGCCAAACAGGTCTTTATATGTGCGGAGGGCGGCCTCAGCCCCTTCCATGTTCCCTTTGAGGATCTCGTCCTGAATTTCGCCGGCAAGACAGGCTGAGGATGCTATTAAACCCTCATGGTGTTTCGCCAGGAGCTCCTTGTCAATCCGGGGTTTATAGTAGAATCCCTTTATCCAGGCTGTTGAAACAAGCTTTACAAGGTTCTTGTATCCTGTGAGGTTTTTCGCAAGAAGGATCAGGTGGTCGCCTGAACGGTCCTCCTTCCCGGCTGTTTCGCTTATCGACCTTTTGGCAACGTAGATCTCACAGCCTATTATGGGTTTTATCCCTTTTTTGGATGCCGCGGAATGGAATTCCTTAACCCCGAACATATTGCCGTGGTCGGTAATGGCTATGGCCTCCATCCCCAGCGACTTCACCTTTTCCATAAGGTTGGAAATGTTTGATGCTCCGTCAAGTATGGAGTATTGGGTATGGACATGGAGATGTGAAAAGGCTGTCATATGAAAAGGCTGAATGTTTTGGATCTGACCTATGGCAAAAATACTCAAAATTGAATTATTCTGACAGGTGTTTCAGTTAATCCATGGAATAAAACGTGTTTGTTGTAGCTCGTAGTTTGCCATCCGTAAATTAACTCTGGTACCGGGGAATTGTCTTTATTAAATTGCAGTAAAGTGACTGGTTCACTTTATGGACAGTAGAGGCTGTCTCAAAAGTCCTTAGGGTACCTTTGTGCTACCCTTTGAGTGCCTTTGTGGTTAAACATACATTGTTGAACCACAAAGCATCACAAAGGCAAGCACAAAGACCTCTAAGGATAAAACAGCTATCAAAAACACTTTTGATACAGCCTTAATTTTTTTAACCCTAAATTAAAAGCTATGAAAAGAATCTTATTCTTGTTTCTGGTTTTTTGTTCGTTTTTGCAGATGGCAAATGCGCAGCAAAGAACCATTTCGGGGACAGTTACCTCATCAGTTCCTGGTGAAGGAGCGATGATCGGGGTATCTGTTTCAGCGAAAGGGACCACCCTGGGTGTTGTTACCGATATAAACGGCAGATACTCCCTGGCGGTTCCCGAAAACGTGACGACACTTGTTTTTTCATATACAGGCATGAAGAAACAGGAGGTTCCGATCGGCGGCCGTTCAGTGATTGATATACTGATGGAACCGGAGATACTTGGCCTTGAAGAGGTTGTAGTAACCGCTCTCGGAGTCTCGAGAGAGAAAAAGGCTGTGGGATACGCGGTACAGGATATCAGGAATGACGTCATTGAGCGTACCGGCAACACTGATCTCGCGGGAGCGATCCAGGGCAAATTAGCCGGGATCTATGTCAAGCCATCCAGCGGTATGCCGGGAGCTTCTTCCCAGGTTGTTATCCGCGGTGCCAGGTCATTTACCGGTAACAACACTCCACTGTATGTTGTTGACGGGATGCCGATAACCTCGACCGCTGACATTGAGTCGGGCACGAATGGTGACTTTTCGCTGGTCGGAGCAGGCGTAACCGGATCGGATATTTCCAACAGGGCGGTGGACCTGAATCCTGCCGATATTGAAAGCGTAAATGTTCTTAAAGGTCAGGCTGCAGCTGCCCTTTACGGGATAAGGGCATCAAACGGGGTCATTCTGATTACGACCAAGAGCGGAAGGAGCAATAAACCGGGAAAACCTGTGATTTCAATTTCGCATACCAGCGCTTTTTCGCAGGTTTCACGCACCCCTGATTATCAGCAAACATATGCCCAGGGTGTCGGAGGGCTTTATGTCCCCAATTCCTCCTTATCATGGGGCCCGCGAATTACCGATCTTCCTGATGATCCTGCCTATGGAGGCAACAATCAGGGCCATCCGGGTGAATTTTATGTGCCGCAGCTTGCCCAGGGCAATGTTGAAGATGCATGGGTTACTCCCCGGATCTACAACAACTGGGACAGATATTTCAGGACTGGGTATTCCGCCACCAATAACGCCAATATATCACAGGCATCCGAGAATGGTCATTTTGCCCTTGGCATGAGCCAGACCTCCCAGAACGGGGTTGCCCTGACATCAGGAATGAAAAGGTGGAACGCCAAAGCAGCGGCTGAAAGAAAGCTGGACAAGAATTTCAGCACCGGTTTCAGTGCCAATTTTTCAAGGACAGACATTGACAAGCTTCCAACCGCAAATGATGCGGCACTGGCCGGTGTTCTGGGAGCGCCTGTGAGCTATAACCTTAAGGACTATCCATCCCAGGTCCCTGGAGACCCCTATTCTCAGATATATTATCGCGGGGGCAGCTGGGATAATCCATACTGGTCGGCTGAACACACCGTCTTTAATGAAAAAACCGACAGGTTCTTCGGCAACGGCTATATGAACTATAAAGCTGATCTCAGCGACAGGATGGATCTCAGGGTGCGATACCAGCTCGGTGCAGATTCATATACCACAAATTTCCAGGATATCTTTGAATATGGTCATGCAGGAACCACCGGAATGATAGATAATTACGGCATCACTTCCTTTGCAGTCAACTCCCTGCTTACGGTAAATTACGACTGGAACATCAGCAGCGACCTGTTGTTCAATGCTATGCTGGGAAATGAGTTTGATCACAGGAAAGCCAAAACTTATTCAGAACATGGTGAGGACTTTAACTTCGGAGGATGGGCTCATATAAGAAATGCCAACATAGTAAATGCAAATGAGTCTTTTAATCAGAACCGCACGGTCGGATTTTTCGGCAGCATGTCATTGCAATGGAGGTCGCTGTTATTCCTTAGCACGACCGGCAGATACGATGTTGTTTCGACTATGCCGACAAACAACCGTTCATTTTTCTATCCTTCAGTGGCGCTCAGCTTTGTTGCTTCTGAGCTTGAGTCAGTAAAGAACGTTGACTGGCTATCGTTCGCCAAACTGAGACTTTCATATGCTGAAGTAGGTCAGGCCGGCACATATGTAAAAAATTACTATGATACCCCTGATTATTCAGGAGGATGGTGGACCGGATCACCTGTCCTTTACCCAATTGGAGGAATAAATTCCTATGTTCCGAACAATATCCAGTATGATCCCAACCTTGTTCCGCAGAATACAAAGTCGTATGAAGTCGGAGCTGATTTGAAATTCTTTCAGAACAGGCTGGGGGTGGATTATACCTTCTCACGCCAGAACGTTGTAGATCAGATATTTTCTGTGCCACTTGCAGGTTCAACAGGCATTCGCGCCCTTCTCATGAACGGAGGAAAGGTTCATACCGTCGGACATGAACTGGTACTGTATGTGACTCCCCTGGTTACGAAAAACATGCAGTGGGATTTCAATGTCAACTTCTCAAAGATCGATAATTATGTGGATGAACTTGCTCCCGGTGTTGAAAGCATATTCATAGGAGGATTTTCAACCCCACAGGTCAGGGCAGGAATAGGCGACACCTATCCGGTGATCTACGGAGATTCATTCCTGAGGAATGCTGAGGGTAAAATTGTCGTTGAGGATGATCCCTCATCGCCCAATTACGGCTTCCCAAAAACAGGTGAACCTGCTGTAATTGGAAAAGTTTCTCCCGACTTCATTCTGGGGGGAGGCACCAATTTTTCATACAGAAACTGGTCACTGAGTGCTCTTTTCGATTGGAAGCAGGGCGGACAAATGTATTCCGGCAGCAACGGACTGCTCGATTATTACGGTCTGTCGAAGAGGACAGAGGACCGTGAGTCGACATTTATTTTTGACGGCGTAAAATCGGATGGAGCACCCAACGACATAGCCAGGGGAGGACCAAACGATCCTTATGCATTGCAGAGTCTGCATACCAACGTACTGACCAATATCGACGAGTATTATATTTTCGGGAGTTCATTTGTCAAGCTTCGTGAACTCTCACTGAGATACAGCCCTGCAAATAAGCTGTTCAAAAAGGTGGGCCTGGGTGTTACCGTATTTGCCAGGAACATCCTTCTCTGGACCGAACTTCCGAACCTTGATCCCGAATCCAGTCAGGGAAACACCAATATGGGAGGAGCATTTGAACGGTTTACTGTCCCACAGACAACAAGCTATGGGTTTAACCTTGATTTAACATTTTAATCTGAACGATAATGAAAAAGATATTTAATATTCTGATTACGTCACTTCTGGTCATAGTTATGTTGTCTTGTTCAGAATCAGGCATGGATGAGATCAATGAGAATATAAATGATCCGAGTGACATGGCTTCCCGGCTGATAATCACCGATGTCATGACGGCAAGCGCCTTTTCCGTTGCCGGTGGAGACTTTGCTTTCTATGCTTCAATCTATATTGAGCATAATACTGGTGTCTGGGGTCAGTTTTACAACGCCGACATCAGGTCATCACAGCCCACCAGCTCAACAACCTATAATAATGCCTGGAATTCTGCCTATGCAAATCTTTACAGCCTCAGGATAATACGCGACAAGTGCTCTGAAGGCGGACAGGAGGAAGGCAACTACCATACCCTGGGAATAGCGCAGATACTTACCGCTTATAATCTGGCTGTTATCACCGATGTGATGGGAGATGTGCCATGGTCTGAAGCATCACAGCCAGGCGTGATATTCACTCCTGTGCTTGACAGCCAGCAAGACATTTATGAAGACATTCTTGCCCTGCTCGACGATGCTATAGACAATCTCGGCAAGACGACGGTATATGCTTCGCTGGGGACACAGGACCTGATCTATGGCGGAGATACGGATTTATGGAGAAAATTTGCCAATGGCCTTAAGGCACGCTATAAAATGCGCTTGTCATTAAAGGCACCGGCATACGATGCGGTTATTGCAGATGCAGAAGAATCATTTGAATCTCCCGCTGAGCAGGCTCAGTTCAACTATAACGGAAATTCCTCACAGAGCCCGTACTACTGCATGTTCCAGGACAGGGATTATTATGGGGCCAGCCAGAGCCTCCATAACAAATTGATTGAAAGGAATGATCCCAGGGATGAAGTATTCTTCATGCCTCATCCTGACGCCGGAGGTGATCTGGTGTTTGCTCCGAATGGCACCGCAAACCAGGTTCAGGGAGCATATTCAATATCTGCTATAAGCACCATAAACGCACCCACGTACCTGATGAGCTACCATGAGCTCGAGTTCCTGAAAGCTGAGGCATATGTGAGGCTTAACAATCTGCCGGCAGCTGAGGAGTCGCTTAAGAAAGCAATCACTGCCGCATTCGGCAAGGCTAATATAGGTCTGACAAGTACCGATGCTGCCGGGTATTTCGACAGTGCGGTAAAGCCCAGATTCGATGCAAATCCCCTGTCTGAAGTAATGAATCAGAAATACATTGCCTTTTTCGAGGAGGAAGCTATTGAGGCTTACAATGATTACAGAAGGCTGAAAGCAATGGGCGACAATGTCATCAGTCTCGGCAATCCGCTTAATGCAAACCGTTTCCCGCTGAGATATTCATACGGTTCGGAAGATGTGACCACCAACCAGAACGTACGGGATGCCTATGGCGACGGGACATATGTCTACAGCGAGAATGTATGGTGGGCCGGAGGGACCAGATAATTAGCATGTCAATAACAATGTACTGATTATCAAAAACCTCCCGATATCTTATAAATAATAACTAAGAATTAAAAAGATGAAGAAGATAAAAGCATTTGGATTGATTTTCACACTTCTGTTAATTATCGGATGTGAAGAGCTTCCTGATCCTGCAGGCCTGCGAGGCGTTGCTGTGATCCCTTCCATAACTGATCTGGCCCCGGGAGTTTTCAACTCCAAAGACCTTGCGAATTCATATATTGAATTCGTTGTAAATGTCCCTGCCGGAACAAAGCCGGATAAAATTACAATTATTGCATCCTACAAGGACAATTTTGAAAGGGTAACGGTTGCTGAGGCAACAACCTTTCCGGCCACTGTAAGGTTAACTTCCACCGAAGTAGCAGGCAAACTGGGCATCTCCCTCAATGAGATTGAGAACGGTGACATATTCACATTTGAGCTTCTGACTCTCGCAGGTGGGGTAACCACCCGTTCTGTCGCATTATTGTCGATCCCTGTAGCATGTGCATATGATGAAGCCCTGGCAGCAGGAAGCTATCATTGCGTTTCAGCCGACTGGGGTTCGGAAGGTGATATTACTCTTACCACCGATCAGAATGACCCTTACAAGATTTATGTTTCAGGGCTTGAGGAGATAGAAGGGCTTACAGAAGATCTGGGACCTCTTGAAATGTTCATTGATCCTGCCACATTCAGAGTCACCGTTCCGTCAAAGGCAATTGCTTCTGACGCCTGGGGATTCGGTGCAATCTCATATGCAGGGAATGGTGTTTACAGTTCATGCGACGGAAATTTTACAATGTATTTTGATATTTCCCTTACCGCACTGGGAAGCGTTGGGATGTATACTTTCTCATTCACCAGAAATCCATAGGAGCTTTGTAAACCAAAAAAATCATAAAAAACAGCTGTTATAAAAATCTTTCTGGCTCATTTTCGTTTTATTTACAATCCTTTAAGGGCAGCTTTATTTTTACCTGAAGAGGGCTAACAAGCAAATTGTTAAAAACGTATAGAAGAGCTATCCGGAATTATGATTTTTATAACAGCTTTGTTTTTATGGCTTTTTCTGAATTTTCTGTTCAGGAAATCCCGAACGGGTAATCACCGTAATACTTTGAGAGCAGATATTTCGAATCTGCTGCCAGGCTGTTATGCGAGAAAACACTGAGAGGACCGGAAGGCTTTTCCTGAATTTATTACCAGTACAAATTCCGACTTATGAAGAAATTTTTCTTATTGATTTCTGTTCTGTTTGGTTATCTGACTCTGGCGAACGGACATGAAAGGACCATTACCGGCACAGTGACAGGATCGGCCGACGCGTATGAT
The DNA here is from genome assembly GCA_964611835.1 of uncultured Rikenellaceae bacterium. Taxonomy (GTDB): domain Bacteria; phylum Bacteroidota; class Bacteroidia; order Bacteroidales; family VadinHA17; genus LD21. Next base: position 12,662 of record CAZTDW010000085.1, read on the forward strand.
GTCATCCTGCAATCTGACGAGCCTGGCCCGGAGGATACCATCAGCATTGGATACTGTGCTCAGGAAAAATCAGTGGTTACCGGCAGTATTTCAAAGATAGACGGAGATAATCTTAGAAATATTCCGGTCCCGGCTGTTGAAATGGCATTACAGGGCAGGAGTGCCGGTGTTTTCATTGAATCCCTTAACGGAAAAGCCACAGGTTCGGCAAGGATGAGGATCAGGGGTGCAACCTCGGTAACGGCGGGGAATGATCCGCTGTTTGTTATTGATGGCATGCCTGTCTCAATAGAAACACTTAATCAGTCGGGTGCAGCTGTCAATCCTCTGCTGACCTTCAATCTCAATGACATTGAATCCGTAGAGATACTGAAAGATGCTTCTGCGGCGATATACGGCTCAAGGGGAGCCAACGGGGTGGTGTTGATAACCACAAAAAGGGGATTTTCAGGCGACACAAGGCTGGACTTCAGTTTGCAGAGAGGTTTCAGCCATGCTTCGGGGAAAAGGGATTTTCTTAATTCAGAACAATATATCCGGTATTTTGAAGAGGCTGCCTACAACAGTGATCTGTATGAAGGCCTTGATCCTGTAAACAATCCGGCTGACTATTCAGGCTCATGGCTGGAATATGCAAGGAACAGGTTTGCAAGATATTCAGGCTGGGCACCATATAATGATCCGCAGCGCGCAGTGAATACCGACTGGCAGGACCAGGCATTCCGTACCGGAAGCCTTTTGACAGCTGATCTTTCAGCCAGGGGAGGGAATGAAAATCTGAAATTCTTTGCCAGCGGCTCATATACAAGCAATGAAGGAATATTGGTATCAAACGGATGGGAAAGGATATCAGGCCGGTTTAATTTCGACAACAAGGTTAACAGATTCATTGACCTGGGAGTCTCTTTAAGCCTTGCCAGGACGAATATAGATCAGATTGCAGCCGATAATTCATATTCTTCTCCCATGCAGCTTGTTGCACTTGCTCCGATAACTCCCGTCAGAGACCTGGATGGAAGATTATATAATACTCCGACTACAACTTATTATAATGGACTGATCGATGTTGAGGAAGCAACCAGGGATATCTCAAATGTCAGGACCCTGGCCAACAGCTATCTTAATATCAGGATCCTTAAGAACCTTCTGTGGAAAAATGAAATTGGGGTCGACCTGTTCAATCTTAAGGAGAATTGCAGATACGGTCGAAGGACGGAATCAGGGAAGGGTACAGGAGGATACGGATTTGCCAACTATGGGGAGACACAGAACCTTTTAACCCGGTCGTACATTGATTATTCAAAGAAAAATGACATTCTGGGGGTAAGCGGCGTTCTGGGAACAGAGTATCAGCATACCGCTATCGACAATGCATGGCTGGCAGGCCAGGACTTTCCCTTTGATGACCTCAAAACACTTTCCAGTGCAGGCCTTATAAGTGGCGGATCGTCATCGAGAACTGAATACAGCTTTTTGTCATATTTTTCACGGATAACCCTCGATTACAGGCAAAAATACCTTATTACCCTGTCAGCACGGGTCGACGGATCTTCCCGTTTTGGGAAAGAATCGAGGTATGGATTATTTCCTGCAGTTTCAGCAGGATGGATTCTGAGCAGGGAAGATTTCATGGCGGCCATAACTGAAGTCAGCTTCCTTAAATTAAGGATCAGCTCAGGGCTGACAGGTAATTCCGGTATCGGAAATTACAGCCATCTTGGATTGTTTGGCACGGACAGTTACAATGGGGTGTCAGGATTGATTCCGGCACAGATAGCAAATGAGGATCTGCGATGGGAGTCTGCCTTTCAGACTGATTTCGGATTGGACTTCGGATTATTCAGTAACAGGATATCCGGTGATATTGACTTCTACATAAAAAATACTTCCGACCTTATCCTGAATGTACCTGTCCCCGGAACAACAGGATACAGGACACAGGCGCAGAATCTGGGATCCATGAAAAACAGTGGATTTGAATTATTTCTGAATACCGTAAACATCGACAGATCAATTATATGGGCAACATGTTTTAACTTTTCCTATAACAGGAACAGGATTACAGATCTGGGGGGAGAGTCAATAATCGATGAAGGGAATTCACGGTTTATGAATGTGGCAATGGTTGGCCAGCCGCTTGGTGTCTTTTACGGAGCCGAATATGCCGGAGCTGATCCAGCTGACGGAGATGCCTTGTGGTATGTGAACTCGAAGGATAATAATGGAAATATTACGGATAATAAAACAACAACCAGCAATTATTCAGAGGCCGGGTTTGTTGTTCTCGGCAATCCCAATCCTCCCATACTGTTTGCCATAACCAACAATTTAAACTACAAGGGATTAGGATTGTCATTTATGTTCCAGGGCGTAAGCGGAAACAAAATACATCTGGCAGGAGATTCATTTATGTCCTCCAATGCCACATGGTTCGACAATCAGACCGCCGATCAGCTGAACAGCTGGAAAAAGCCCGGGGATATTACGGATATCCCCCAGGCAAGACTTGGCTATAATAACGGTAACCAGCCCCGGAGCAGCAGGTATATTTCCCCGGGCGGCTATTTAAAACTGAGAAATATAATGGTGAGCTATGAGCTCCCGGAAGTTGTTGTAAACAGATTCGGGCTCAAGGGTGCAAGAGTATATATCCAGGGCCATAATATGCTGACTTTTACGAAGTACAGGGGATGGGATCCTGAGGTATCAGCCGACTTTGCAGTCAACTCCGTAAGATCCGGAATTGATTTTTATTCAGCCCCTCAGCCAAGGACAATCCTTGCCGGTATCAGCATCAGTTTGTAACACGAAAAACAACGACAGGTATGACACGAATATATGCAATACTATCAGCAACCGTGTTGATAATTTATCTTACAGGATGTGAAAGTCTGCTGGATCCGGAACCGCATCAGTATATAAGCGACGGGATTTCTCTTGATTCCGACCAGAATGT
>CAZTDW010000086.1:0-15552 GCA_964611835.1 uncultured Rikenellaceae bacterium
GTTGAAGGGTTGAAGGGTTGAAGGGTTGAAGGGTTGAAGGGTTGAATGGGTGGGTATCTGAGGGAATCTGAGTGATCAGGTTGACTCTTTCCGAAAATTTTGCACACAAAAATTTCTCATCTGCATTCCATTTCCAATAATTTCAAGGAAGAGAAAATCCTGTTAAATTTTAACTTTACTGAATATGATCAGCCATTATAAAAGACCAGGACTTTTCTATCTCCTGTCGACTGTCTTGCCATGGGCTTTCTGGTTCCTCGCCGGCTACATAAGCCATCTTCCTCAAAATGAGGAGCAAAATATGAATATAGCGATAATGCTTGCCCTCGCTGGGCTGATTAGTCCGATGGTAGTTGCATTTCTGCTCATGAACCGGAATCCTGAGCTGCGCATGGACCTGTACCAGAGATTCTTTAATTTTAAAAGTATTGATCGCCGGTATATTTTCCTCGCCTGCTCGATTATGCTTGCTAGTATTGTAGCTGCCATGACAATTTCGCTGGCATTTGGATATAGTCCTGACCAGTTTGTTATAACAGGACATTTTACATTTTCCTCCGGTGTCCTTCCCGTCTGGTTTTTGCTGATAATAGCTCCGGTTTTTGAGGAGCTTGCCTGGCATTCTTACGGTACCGACAGCCTGAGAAACAAGTTCAATTTGTTTTATACCTCACTTATATTCGGTGCTTACTGGGCAATCTGGCATATCCCGCTGTCGACAATCAGGGACTACTATCAGGCAAATCTTGTGGAATCAGGCTGGATTTACAGTCTTAACTTCATGGTCAGCATTATTCCATATGTATTGATTATGAACTGGATATATTATAAAACAAAGAGAAATATCATACTTACGATCATTTTTCATATTACTGCTGTATTTTTTAATGAGATCTTTGCAACTCATCCCGATAGTAAAATAATTCAGACAATTCTGTTACTGATACTGGCGGTATTTCTGACCATAAAAGATAAAGACTTCTATTTTTCAAAGGACCCGGGTATAATAAACAGTTAACCTGTCTGCAATCGGATAAAAATAACAAGCGATGAATATAGAACTTATAAGAAAACTTACAGGCAAACCTCAGTTGTATGAAAAAGGGACATCTGTAATGTGGACGGACCCTTACATTTCCAGGCAATTGCTGAAACTGCATTTAAATCCTGAGAATGATGTGGCAAGCAGAAGTAAGGCAAAGATTGAAATGACAATAAACTGGATCCTGGAACAGACTGAAAATACTGAAATGCAAATCCTTGATCTGGGATGTGGCCCAGGCCTTTATGCTGAGCTATTGGCACAAAAAGGACATTCAGTAACCGGTGTTGATTTTTCTGAAAATTCAATTCAATATGCAACCAGGCAGGCACATGAAAAACGACTTGCTATCGAATACCTGAAAAAAAACTATCTGGATCTGAACTTTGATTGTCAGTTTGACCTGGTGATCCTGATTTATCTCGATTTTTGCGCCTTATTGCCAAAAGAAAGTGATAAAGTCCTGGAAAACATTTATAAGGCATTAAAGAAAGGTGGTATATTTATCTGTGATGTAGTTAATAGCAGAAACATCGATAAAAAAACATTATCACAGTCGTGGGAGGTACAGGAAAACGGATTCTGGAAGAGTACCCCTTATATCGCATTAACCCAGGGTTATCATTATCCGGAAGCAAAGGTGCTTGCAAATCATCACATTGTAATAGGACAGGATGATTCATTCGATTCATACATTTTCTGGAGCCACTATTATGAAAAGGATGATCTGAAGAGAATTTTAAGGTCAAAGGGGTTTACAAACATAAGGGACCATGAAAATGTATTACCTGAAAGCGATGATTGCTGGAACGGAGAAAATGTTACATTCTATTCGGCAAGAAAATAACAATGCTGTCAGCCGGGAAGCAGGGTATCTAACTGTGGAACTCTGTGTAAACTCAGTGTATACTCAGTGTAAGTTCTTAAAAGTCTCAAAAAACATCAAAAAGAAAAGTGATATCTTCAAAACATGACAGAAATAATCCAAACCCGGAAGTTATCAAAGCATTTTCCCGGCGTACAGGCAGTTGATGATCTCTCCCTGAATATAAGGGAAGGTGAGGTTTACGGTTTTCTGGGGCTTAACGGAGCCGGAAAAACAACCACTATCCGCATGCTGTTGGGTCTGATACGGCCTACGTCGGGAGCTTCTTTTATCGTTGGGAAACAAGTCAGGCCGGGGAAAGATGATATCTGGAAAGACATAGGATACCTTGTCGAGATCCCATATTCATACCCCGACCTTACAGTGAGGGAAAACCTTGAGATCATACGCCGTATGCGCTTCATTCCTGACAAAAATGCTGTGGACAGAATAATTGATAAACTTCAGCTGGGAGAATATGCTGACAGAAGGTCAAAAAATCTCTCACACGGAAATTCACAGCGTCTTGGGCTTGCAAAAGCACTCATTCATGATCCACGGATCCTGATCCTCGATGAGCCCACGAATGGTCTGGATCCGGCCGGAATAGTCGAGATCCGTGAACTCCTTAAAGACCTTTCGATGAATAAGGGAGTTACAATTTTCATATCAAGTCATATACTTGGTGAAATTTCTAAACTGACCACACGCATAGGGATTATCCATGAAGGCCATCTGAAGCAGGAAATTAATTCAGATCAGTTGGACAGGCTATGCCGGAAAAGGTTATTAATAAATACATCCGACCAAACGGCTGCAGCATCAATATTATCGAAAACCGGATATGCACCCGAGGTTAATCTGAACGGAATGATAGAACTGCAGGACGAAAAAGCTATAAATCATCCTGAAGAAGCCGCCAGATCATTGGTTAATGCCGGAGTAGCTCTGACCTTGCTGAAGGTTGATGAAGAAGACCTGGAGTCATATTTCTTAAGAACAATCGGAATTAAGGGAGGTGCAAAATGAAAGGCATACTTGTTGCTTTATGGTCAGAAAGCCTTAAGATATACAAATCCAGAGTCTTTTGGTTTTCAATGGTTTTCTTCATTTTCATCGCACTTATGATGGGTTTGCTTATGTTTGTCCAGATTCATCCTGAAATTTCCGGAAAACTCGGGTTAATAGGTACAAAAGCATCAATGCTGAGATTTGGCGAACCGAACTGGCAGAATTATTTCGCACTTCTGAATCAGACTATTGCAGCAATAGGATTTATAGGGTATGGCTTTGTGACCAGCTGGGTGTTTGGCCGTGAATTTTCAGATAAGACTGCTAAGGACATACTTGCCCTGCCTGTTTCAAGATCATGCATTGTATTTTCAAAATTCATGGCTTCGCTTGTATGGTGCATTATACTTACGGTAATACTATTTGTTTCTGCCCTGCTTATTGGTAAGACAATTGCACTTTCCGGCTGGACAAATCAATATTTCCACATGTTTTCGGAGATATTTGTTCTGGTATCCGTTCTGACCATGCTGCTTTGCACGCCTGTGGCCTTTTTCGCCAGCCTGGGCCGTGGATATCTTCTTCCCTTTGCCTTTATCATACTTTCCCTGATCCTTGCAAATTTCACCGGATTCCTGGGGCTGGGCCCCTATTTTCCGTGGGCCATACCCGGGATGTTAAGCGTCCCTGCCCCGGAAGGAATGCAGTTGAGCATGATAAGCTATATCATTCTGGCACTGACATTTATAATCGGCTATATTGCAACCGAAAGATGGTGGTGCCATGCCGATCATATTTAGGAATAATCCTGAATCTAAAAATTTATAAATATAAATAAGCTTACTGAAGAATATGAAGACAAACCGAAGAGATTTCATAAGGACTGCAGGTGCTGCAGGAGCCGGAATGATGGCAGCAGGCATGTCGTCGTGCGATAAAAGAAATGTAAAGCAACCTTTCAGCGAAATGCTTGATGCATTAAACAGGGCACATAGTCAGCACTTTAACATGTGTGGTTATGCTGCTCCAAAGATCGAAACCGTGAGGACAGGGATTATAGGTATAGGCAGGCGTGGCATTGAAGCCGTCCACAGGCTTAAAATTATTGAAGGGGTAGAGATAAAGGCGCTGTGCGACCTGAGGATGGAATGTGTTGAAGCAGGACAGAAGGCATTGGCGGACGCCGGATTGCCGGCAGCACGGGCATATGGGGGCACCGAGGATGCATGGAAAGAAATGTGCTCGGGAAATGACCTGGACCTGATTTATATTGTAACACCGTGGGACCTTCATACCCCCATGTCGGTTTTTTCAATGAACAATGGCAAGCATGCGGCAGTTGAAGTCCCCGCAGCAGTCACTCTTGAAGAATGCTGGGAACTGGTGGAGACATCTGAAAAAACAAGGAAGCATTGCATGATGCTTGAAAACTGCTGCTATGACTTCTTTGAGTTGCTTACTCTGAATATGGTCAGGCAGGGATTCTTCGGAGATATCATTCATGGAGAGGGAGCATATATACACCACATTCCTCCGTCAGATCCGCCCAAACCTTTTGAATATGCGGATAAATGGAGAATAATGCAGACACAGGGAAGGAAGGGGAACTACTATCCCACTCATGGTCTGGGACCTATCTGCCAGGCAATGGATATCAACCGCGGCGATAAATTAAATCACATGACATCTATGTCGTGCAAAGATTTTGTTCATAACCGGGAGTTTCGCGAGCTAGCAAAAACAGATGAATTCTTCAGGCAATTTGATCCCGATTCACAGATCGGGAATATGAATACTTCTCTTATAATGACTGAAAAGGGGAAAACAATAATGCTGCAGCAGGGAGGAGCCACTCCCAGGGTATATTCTCGCTTGCATATGCTTTGCGGCACTGAGGGATCAGCCCAGAAATATCCTCTTCCCGGAAGGATATCCTCTTCAATAGAGTGGCTGACCGACGGAGAGATGGTTGAAATAACGGAAAAGTACACTCCGGAAATTGTAAGACGCGTGGGAGAAATGGCAAGGCAGGTCGGAGGTCACGGTGGAATGGATTTCATCATGGACTGGAGGCTGATAGACTGTTTGCGGAATGGCCTTCCGCTCGACCAGGATGTTTATGATGCCGCATTGTGGAGCGTAGTGATACCACTGAGCGACTGGTCAGTTGCAAACAATTCTGATCACATATTAATCCCGGATTTCACATGCGGATCATTCAAAAATAATCTGCCCGTTGATCTCACCCTGTCAAAAGGCGGAGATACGGGGGTAAGAAAACTTTAAAAGGCAATATAGCTTTATCCGGCTTACACGGCGAAACAGTACGAACCTGTTTCATGCAGATCCTGGTATTTGCATGAAACAAATAATCTGATAGCCTGTCAGAGTATTACCTCAGGAAATTCAGTAAATTTGACTATTGATTATTTCTCATAAATAACATTTAAAACCTGAACCTATGAAAAACATCAATCGCAGGACTTTCCTTGGAAACGGGGTGGCTGCCGCAGCCGTGGTGACAGTGGGAAAATCCCTTCCTTCAGAAGGAAAAGAGATGATGGTCCCACTCAGGAAAAACAATGAAGATCCCTTCAATCCGGTTACATTCAACTCGATGCCGACACGTTCGTTTGGAAAAACCGGTTATAAGGTGGGTGTTTTAAGCCTTGGAGGGCAGGCAACGCTTGAAATAAAAGGCAGGGAAGATGAATCTGAAAAAATTATCAACCGGGCCATTGATCTTGGAATAAACTATATTGACACTGCCGCATCATACGGACAGGGAGTAAGCCAGCTTAATATAGGGAGGGTGATGAAGACCCGCAGGAATGAAGTCTGGCTCTCAACGAAAACCCACGACCGTACCTACGACGGATCAATGCGCCTTCTGGAAGAAAGCCTTAAGAACCTTCAGACCGATCATCTCGATCTTTGGCAGTTGCATAATGTGCAGAGGCAGGACCAGGTTGATCAGATCTTTGCCCCGAACGGTGCCATTAAAGCCCTGGAAAAGGCCAGATCTGAAGGTGTTGTAAGATACCTGGGCATCACGGGGCATTTTGAGCCGCTGGTACTGCTTGAAGCAATAAAGCGTTATCCCTTCGATTCAATACTTCTGGCTGTAAATGCGGCTGACGTTCATTACCTGAGCTTTAAGAACTATCTCCTGCCGGAAGTGCAGAAAAAAGGGATTGCTATTGTGGGAATGAAGGTTACCACCCGCAGCAGGATCCTTTCCTCCTGGACACCGCCTCCGCCGGAACAGCAACCTGACGAGCGCCTGCGCACCTCAAAATCCGGAACAATATCCATCAGGGAAGCACTTACGTACAATATGAGCCTTCCCGTCAGCACTACAATTATTGGGGTTGACAGCATTGCTCAGATTGAGGAGAATGTAAAAATTGCCTCGGAATTCACACCACTGAGCCAGTCGCAGATGGAGGAAATCGAATTCAAGACCCTGCCTGTTGTTCGACAGGCCCTGTACTTCAGGAGATGGGACCTTGGAGCATGAGGTAATAAGACCCATTATCCCTGCTGAATAAAATAAATGGTTTTTTAACGGATTTTGTCAGTCTGGCGCGATATTTGTGCGCTATTATCCCGATTTTAAGGCACTTTTATTTAATCCATCCTGATTACAATTGTGCCGCCTGTTTCCCATCCACGAACAGGATCGGGGTTGATATTTTATAATTTGAATGTTTAAATTTGCGCTTCACTAACTTAACCTGAGATGAAAAACGTAGTCAGATTACACAATATACTTTACCTGATACTGGTAATCATTTATTCCTGCGACAAAGGTGAAATTCCGACTTTAACGACAACCAACATAACCAAAATCACCAACACCTCTGCCACCTCAGGAGGAAACATAACCAGCGACGGCGGCAGTGAGATCACGGCCAGAGGGGTTTGCTTCAACACGACCGGCAATCCGACCACCGCAGACACCAGGACCCTCGACGGGACAGGTTCAGGGCCATTCACAAGCGACCTTATACTGCTGACTCCCAACACATACTACACAGTAAGGGCTTATGCCACAAACAGTGCGGGGACAGCCTATGGAAATGAAATCAGCTTTGTAACTTCTGAAATCATTACCGGGACCGTTGACGATATAGACGGAAACACATATAAAACCGTAACAATCGGGAATCAGGTATGGATGGCTGAGAACCTCAAAACCACAAAATTCAATGATGGTACCGACATTCCGAATGTCACAGGGCTGACGGAATGGAAGAACCTTTACACACCGGGCTTCTGCTGGTATGACAACAATGCCACATACAAATCAGCCTACGGGGCCTTATATAACTGGTATGCCACAGCCACCGGCAAATTATGTCCTGCCGGCTGGCGGGTACCCTCCACGGATCAGTGGACAACGCTGACTACATATCTCGGGGGTGAATACCTTGCAGGCGACAAGCTTAAGGAAGAAGGCGATGAGCACTGGAAAAATTTCAACGATGCTGCAAACAATGCCAGCGGATTCACAGCCCTCCCCGGCGGAGCACGCATTGACGGGAATTTCACTTTTATAGAAAGATCGGGTGCCTGGTGGGCATCGACAGCATTCGATGAAGACAAAGCTTATCTCAGGGAAATGGATGATATCGTTGTTGAAGTCATGACCGGCTATCTCAGCAAAAAAGAAGGACTCTCGGTCAGATGCATTAAGAATAACTGATAACAGCTGACTCCGGTCAGACCATAGAATTCACTTTTTCAGCAACACCCTTTGCAATATCGGAGCATCTTCCGATGAAATTGCCTGAAAGATAGTTTTCCGCATCACTGATAAGTGAGAAATTAGCACCGCAGATGTTATAGCATGTGGTTGATCTGAATTCCTTGCGGAACCAGGCTCCCAGCATCTCGCTGAAATGGATTGAACGGTTGAAGTTGTTTATTTCTTCATCCATTGCGTCATTGTTGTTCTCCTTAAACAGCCGGTTCATTTTTGCAACCCGGAAATAACTTTTTTCAACCCTGGCCGTTACCGAACTCAATGCCATAACACCTGCGGCAAGCGCTCCGCACGTCCTGTTGCGCATTGCAAGCCCGCCGACAAGCAACCACGACGCATCATACATTTCATCACCGGCTATGAATTGCCCTTTCAGGTTCTTAAACACATTATGGGCGCAATGGAAGTTCGCCGAATCAAATTCCGAAAGCAAGAGGGAGTATGATTCCCGGGCTTCATCGGAGAGTTTGTCAGGTTTTTCAACGGATCCTGAATATAACCTGTAAAAGTTTCCAACAGCCTTTCTGCATGCCGGCGCTCCTCCCTGCCGTATATTTCCGCAGATGCAGGTTCCGTTAAACTCGTCAAACCTGGTTATATAGGTCTGTCCCTTTCTGATCAGGTCAAGCTTTCCAGATAAGCCTGACGGCGTTTTATTCTCATAGCCCATGTAGATCAATGGTGCTGTGAGAACCCCGCACTCCATGCCGGGTCCGGCTATGCCGCCCGACATAGCACCGGTGTACAGGACAAGACCGGGATAATCCGTCCTGCCGACATCGACAAGGGTCTGCATAACTGTCGGTGCGCAATGGCCCATCCTGTAATAGTTGTTCAGTGTCCGGACCCTTTTCGAAGCAAGCAGATAACCTCCAATGCCTGCAGTTCCTATTGCAGCAGCAGCTATCAGCCCTTTTCTTGAAAAATCTCTCCGGTTCATCCTTTTGCGTGCCCTGGTTTCAGTTATTATATTTCCGCTAAAACCTGATATTTAATTCAAAATTACGCATTTTTCCACATAAAGGTTCCGCCAGTGCTGTAAACAAACCGGACGAACATTATTTAAGGATGATAATAATGAGGCTGTATCGGATGTTAATTACCGGTTGTATCCTACTGTTCACTCAGATTGATTGGGCTTAATTCAGAGTTCATGTCTGACCACAAATGAAACAGGTAGAACTCTGCCGGGAAGCGATCAGGATTTTTGATACAGCCTCATGGAATTTGAAATAATATTTATTGATCAACCCGCCTTTTTCTGGTAAGGACGGCGAACATTCACTGACCAGAAGAAGGTGACTCCGTTCATTTCAGTCATGTCAACGATCTTGAAGCCATGCGTTTTCAGGATCTCTGACACCTCATTCCTTGACATTCGCTGTTCAGTTATTGATCCGAAAATATTCCTTATACTGTTTAACAGCCCCTTCGCCGGATGACCGTATTTTGCAATTCTGAACCTGCTGGTACCGGCATCGGAGAAACAGCCAACAAAGCTGGCTTCCGGTGGAAGGATCCGGTAAAGGCTGTGCAGGAACTTATCAAGATGCCTGACCATATTAAGTTTTTTCAGGTTCACAAGCGCCCTGACACTTCTCAGATCACTTTCATCGTAATAGTAATGCTGGCTTGACGAAAGCACAAGAATGTTTTGCTCTGATGACAGTCCAATGTTTCTAATGTAGCGGAGAAAATTTTCCCCGCCTTCATCTGTCATTTGCATGATTGCCTGCTTCAGATCAGGCATTGGCTGCGGACTATTTTCCTTGTTCATCTTATTACTTTTAATTTGTCGGGAAAGGCTTCTCTTTAAGCAGGGCTGTCAGGGGAGCCGTTTCCTGTGGATAAAAGTAACCACGAAAAATTAGTCCGGCAATACGCTAATGCCGAATCAGTGGGGTAATCAGACAAAAACGGAAGAGCTTTGTCAATCAAATCCGTATATGCATTAACAGTTTGACTGCATTAATGAATTGCCTGCCCACTTTCGTCAAAAATGACCGGAAATTTACAGGATATTCTGAGCAGAAAGGTGCGATGAACACAAACAACGCGCCAAATCTCTATTATTTAATAACTTACAAAAATTATTATGGTTTTTTAAAAATTATATGGAGGATTGCAGATTTTGACCAACCGGTTTTATTAAGTGACAAAAAAACCTGAAAAAGCCGGTTTTCATGGCTGTTGGCAGGACAGCCAACTCCGTATTTCTTCTTATTTTCAGTATTTACTGAATAGATCAGTGTATTGGCAGCCTGTATCTGAATATGGTGTAGATCAAGGCACATTTATTCGGGATGGAATTTGTCAATATCATGTCCAGAAATCTTGCGGATGACTCGACAATAAATTTCCTCACTTTGAAATTTAACCATTTTTATTCTATTGGTTATTAGCTTTTCTCCGGTAACTTTATATTTTTGGAAACAAATATTTTTAACCCTGATCAGGATGTCTGAAGTAACAAAGCAGGTAATCCGGACTTCATGCAAGACGGGATTTTATATCCTGCGGTCATTTCATCTTAACATTAAAAACAATAATAATATATGAAAAAATTCTCCACATTCATTCAGAAGAAAGCTGGCATGTTAATGCTGATTGTCTTACTTCTTCATTCCGTGGCAAATGCACAGGTAAGGCTCACAGAGGAGGATTGGGTAATTCCTACCTATCCGGTCCTCCCTGCCGATAAGAATCCTATGTTCTTCAAGGGAGAATCATATCAGGGAGCATCAAAATTCATTTATCCGTACAGAATGAATGACATGATTTCTGATATTAAGTCCGACAAGGCCTGGAAAATCCTGACCCTTGAAAATGAATATATCAGGCTTGGGATTACTCCTGAAATCGGTGGTAAGCTTTATTATGCGACAGATAAATCAACCAATTACAATTTCATTTACAAAAATGATGTTGTTCGTCCATCCAACATCGGGATGCTTGGTGCATGGGTATCAGGAGGCATAGAGTGGTGTGTTCTTCATCATCACAGGGCTTCCACCTTTTTGCCTGTTGATTACGCCACTTCAGAAAACAGCGACGGAAGCAAAACTGTGTGGATCGGGGAGACCGAACCCCGCCACCGTATGAGATGGACGATAGGAATCACAGTGTTCCCGGGCAGATCCTATTATCAGGCTGAGGTCAAAATCACCAATCCCACGCCCTATACCCACACTTTCCTGTATTGGGCCAACGTAGCCACCCACACTAACCGGGATTATCAGGTTATCTTTCCGCCCAGTGTTCAGTTTGCAACATTTCATGCAAAGAACAGCTTCACCCGGTGGCCATATTCAACTGAGATCTACAATGGTCAGGATTTCACGAGCGGTGTAGACATAAGCTGGTGGAAAAACTCTGAGAACTCCAATTCATTTTTTGCTCATGACCTTAAAGAGGATTTCATGGGGGGATATGATCATGGAAAGCAAACGGGGACCATCCACATTGGCGACCACAATATTGTTAAGGGTGCAAAGCTCTGGGAATGGGGATCGGGGCCAAGGGGACAGGCAACTGAAGGAAGGCTTACAGAGAACAGTGGCCCATACGTTGAAATAATGGTGGGTGCATTTTCCGATAACCAGCCTGATTACAGCTGGATCAGGCCTTATGAGGTAAAAACTTTCAGGCAGTACTGGTATCCGGTAAAGGATATTCAGGGATTTAAGAATGCAAACCTAAATGGTGCTGTAAACCTTGAGGCAAGGGAGAAAAACCAGGTGTTCCTGGGATATTATTCCACCCGCAAGGTGACAAAAGCTAACATCATTCTGAAACAGGGTGACAAAACTATATTTGAAAAAACCACTGAAATTTCGCCCGAAAAGGCATTCACACAGCTGATAAAGCCGGAAGTTCCGTTCGCGATGGAGGATCTCTACACACAGATGTCAGATTCTGAAACCGGGGAAGTATTGGTGTCATATAAACCAGTCGTATTGAAGCGTGAGGAAAAGCTTCCGGAAATCGTCAGAAAGCCTGATGATCCCAGGGATATCGCTACAGTTGAGGAGCTTTATCTTACAGGCAGCAGGATCCAGCAGTTCCATAATCCGACACTTAACGCAATGGATTATTATCAGGAAGCCCTGAAGAGAGACCCGGGAGATATCAGGACCAACACCGCCGTAGGGCATAATTATCTAAAGAACGGGGATTACACAAAGGCCAGAGCCTGTTTTGCCAAAGCAATTAAAAGACTTACAAGGGATTATACGCGTCCATCAGACTGTGAACCACTCTACCTTCAGGGATTGACGCTCAAGGCTATGGGGCTTTACGATGAAGCAGCCGACACTCTTTACCGTGCAACATGGGATTATGCATGGCATTCAGCGGCATACCTTGAGCTTGCAAAAATTTCCTCCCTGAAAGGTGATCTGATGAAAGCGCTCAGGGAAGTTGAGGAATCATTGTCAACAAATTCGAGGAATAATGCGGCAACAGAACTTAAATCCTCATTGCTGAGAAAGACCGGAGATCTTAAAGGTGCTGCGGGACTGCTGGAAGGGATCATTAAACATGACCCGCTGGATTTCAGGGCCGCAAACGATTACTATCTGGCAGTCAGGGAATCAGTAGGTAAGCAGAAGGCAGATGCAATGCTGGCGGAGCTGACCGGCAGGATGAGGGATTTTGATCAGAACTATCTTGAACTGGCAATAAGCTACCTCAATGACGGATTTATTTCAGAAGCCGAAGATGTCTTAAAAAGATTCAGGGGCAGCAATCCCATTGTTAACTACTATCTGGGTTATATTGAAGATAAAAAAGGCAACAGGGCTGAAGCCGAAAAGTTATTCAGGTCAGGTTCCTCCATGCAGGTTGATTACGTATTTCCTTTCAGGCTGGAAACTGTAGACGTCCTCAAGAAGGCATCTTACTATCTGTCAGATGATGCAAAACCATTTTATTACCTTGGCACCCTGTTCTTCGACAAGCAGCCGGAAGAGGCGATGGAATGCTGGCAGAAGGCTGTTTCCCTTGATCCGCAGCTTGCAATTGCCTGGAGGAATCTGGGATGGGGATATTATAATGCCATGGACGATGGTGCCAGAGCGATTGAAGCTTATGAAAAGGCTATTGCGATTGAAAAGAACGAACCCATCTATTATACTGAGCTGGATGCACTCTATGAAATGAGTAACACTCCGGTTGAGAAAAGGTTAAGGCTGTTCGAGGGGAGCAATGAGACTGTGAATAAACGTGATGATTCATTTATCCGTCAGATCGTTGTGCTTACCCTTGCCGGTCAGCCGGAGAAGGCTGTGCAATATCTTGACGGCAGGAGCTTCAGTTACAGGGAAGGAAGCTCGAGGGTGAGGGAGGTGCTGATCGATGCCCACCTGATGATGGGAAGCAAGTACATGGAAGAAAAGAACTATAAGAAAGCGCTTGAGGAGTTCATGCTTGCCCGTGTTCCCGATGAAGAAGGAGGAAGCGCAAGGGCCGGAGCGCGCGAGGTACAGGTCGACTATCATATCGGTAAGGCATATGAGGCTATGGGAAACAGGTCGAAAGCCAGGAGCTACTTTACCATGGCTGCAAAACCCGAGCTAAGGGATGAAAATTATGTCAGGTATTACCAGGCATTGAGCCAGATAAAACTCGGCAACAAGACAAAGGCTGCAGAGATATTCAATTCGATGATCTGTGCCGGAGACAAGCAGATAAACAGCACAGGCGGGGAAACGGATTTCTTTGCAAAGTTTGGCGAGAGGGAGGCAAAAAATGTAATCCTGTCAGAAGCATATCTGATTAAGGGGCTTGGGTTCAAAGGCCTGGGCGACAATAGTGCTGCAAAGGAGAACCTGAAGAAGGCTCTGGAGCTTTCAGCAAGCAACCTTTATGCAAAAGTTGAGCTGACCGATGTGAATTAGACAGGTATTCTGAAACCAAAGATCCTTTAAGGGATTAATGGCTTGACAGTTAGCTTGAAATCATATCGTTCCGGCAGCACCTGATATTCCGGGAAAACACCAAGGGCGGTGCATCCAACTCCGCTCGTTGCATAGTCGATATTGAAGGTGATCCCGTCGAAAGGCTGAAGCTGATATGTGTACAATGCTTTTGTAAGATTTTCGGAAGAAAAGGGATGGGCACTGAAATTGAACAGCCGGTTTCCGCTGAACTCAAATCCCCTTCCTTCAGGATCAGTCATTTTCACCACCCGGTTGTCAGTACGCAACCCATAATCCTGCGGGATCAGATAGGGTTCGTACATTTCCCTTACCGTTGACCTGTACATCCCTATCCTGCAGCCGCTTTTCCTGTCGGGATAATTCTCCTGTGGACCGCGACCATACCAGGTTACCTGATCGAGGCTTTTATCAAGCACCCACTCCTGCCCTACCCTGGGAAGCCATGCAGGCATTTTTCCGTCGGGAATGACCGTTGTTTCGATTACCATGGTACCGCTGCCGTCAATCGTATACACCGTACCGGTTATGAATGATCCGTTCCCGTTACCTGTGATAAATGTGTTTTGTACGCTTATTCTTACTGCTGATCCGCCGGCATTTTCCACTTCAAATTTACCCGGAAAGCAGGTAAGCCTGTCAATACCTGATGAATACCATTCAGTTGCGGCGAAACGACCGAAACCGGGAATGACATGTTTTATATTTGATGCTCCGAAATTCCACTCGTCGGTCTCATTTGCCAGTGGAGCCCTCCATATATTCAGACCATTGATCCTTTTTACCAATTCCCTTCCACCGATGCTCATCGAGGCAACAGTGCCGGAGTTCTTATCCAGAACATAAACAAAATCATTACCGGTTATGACCAGTTTGCAGGCGGTTTCCTCCACCTTTGGAGCAGGCTTCGATTCAGGTGTTTCTGAAGTTACAGGAACATACCAGGGCAGGTCAAGCTGCTCCCAGGCTATTTCATGACCTTTATTTGCCCATTTAGTGTTTTCCTTAAGTGTAAAGCCAAGCACAAGCCTGTATTCAGAACCTTCTTTCAACTCAGGTTTTTTCAGCGGGATGCTGATGATCTTTTTCTGTTGCGGGCCGATATCCAGCAAAAGGTCACCCTGCTGCGCAATATCACCATCAACCTGAAGCATCCATCTAGCATCCAGACTATTAAGATTTGTAAACAGATAGCGGTTTATTATTTCCACCTGGCAATTATCTACTGCTAAAAGCTTTACATCGACCGGCTGGGCTGATTTTTTAATCTGCCACATTTCAGGCTGAGGTCTGCGGTCGGGCCAGATTGATCCGTACGTCCTCGCTCCTATCCCATAGCTGTAGAACTCACCATTCTCATTCATTTCCTCAAAATCAAGCCAAAGTGATGATCTTGCTTTAATCGCGGATGAAGGATTTTTCAATGAATCGGCAGGTATATCATCAGCGAATATCCCGGCCTCATCAATGATCGCATCACAGATATAGACATCTGTCTCCTGTCCGTGTATCTCCGCATTCCTTCCTATGTTGACCGGGAATGGGGTATTCCTTATTTTCCCGGCCAGAGGCCTGTGCCGGCTTTCCCTGCCGTCGACAGATAAAAATATTTCGCTGCCGGTGTAACGGGCAGTAACATGATGCCAGTTGTACTCCCAGTCGTTGGACAAAGCTATTCTGACCGATTGTTTTTTTCCTGTTGTTACATAGAACTCGAGAGAATCCTTATTGACCTGATTTAGGCCAAACTGCCAGCTGCCTTTAGTGATAAGAGTGCCTGATGAACTGCTCAGCGATCTCGGGTATACCCATAGTGAAAGGGTAAGCTTTTCCCCTTCAATCTCAAGCGCATTATCACGGTAGACTTCGATCCACTGGTCATGGCCATTCAGATCCACTCCCTTTCCGTTAACACCTTTACCAAGCTTTA
>CAZTDW010000087.1:0-15183 GCA_964611835.1 uncultured Rikenellaceae bacterium
ACCCTGGGCATGTTGAGGGACTTGACAATTGTTTCTGGGTTCTGATTGATTATGGAAACGTTGTTGTTCACATCTTTCTTGAGGAATACAGGAATTTTTACAGCCTTGAATCGCTTTGGGCTGATGCATCAATAGAAGCGATAAAAGACAAATTGCAATAAGTTATCAGTTTATGGCCGAAAAGAACAATAAGAACCACGGAACGGAGAAAAATTCTGACAAGAATGCCAAGCCGAAGTTCAATTCCAACTGGATTTTTGCGATCCTTGCCTTTTCCATAATTGTTTTTCAGCTGTTATACGGGGGAAAGTCGGTACCCAAAGCCCAGACCCGCGATCTGAAAGAGATGATCGTAAACAGGGACATTGAACGGATAGTTGTCATAAATAAGGAGGTTGCCGAGATTTACCTGAAGAAAGAAGCTATTGAGTCAGGCAGGTATCCCAATCTTAATAAAAACGGTAACAGGGGAATGGGTCTGGGTGTTCCCAAACCCAATTACACATACAATATTGCCGACATAAGCACCTTTCAGCCATTTATCCTCGATGAGCAGAAAAATGCAGGATATGAGGAGAAGGAGATCATTTATCCCGAGTCGGAGACCAGGCATAATTATATTGGCGATATACTGGGATGGACCCTTCCGTTCATCCTGCTGATCTTTCTCTGGATGTATATGATGAGAAGGATGTCGGGTGGCGGAGCCGGCGGTGCCGGCGGGATTTTCAGCGTCGGAAAATCAAGGGCTCAGATTTTCGATAAGGATACAAACGTAAAGATAAACTTCACTGATGTTGCCGGACTGGAAGAGGCAAAGACGGAAGTAATGGAAATAGTAGATTTCCTGAAAAATCCGAAAAAATACACTCAGCTGGGTGGGAAAATCCCAAAGGGTGCTCTTCTCATCGGGCCTCCCGGCACGGGTAAAACCCTTCTTGCAAAGGCTGTTGCGGGTGAGGCAAACGTGCCGTTCTTTTCAATATCGGGATCTGATTTTGTGGAGATGTTTGTTGGGGTGGGTGCCTCCAGGGTCAGGGATCTGTTCAAGCAGGCAAAGGAAAAAGCTCCTTGCATTGTTTTTATAGATGAGATCGATGCTGTTGGCAGGGCAAGGGGCCGGAATGTAAATTTCGGTTCAAACGACGAACGTGAAAACACACTTAATCAGTTGCTTACTGAAATGGACGGTTTTGGTACCAACATGGGAGTGATAATTCTTGCAGCCACCAACAGGGCGGACATCCTTGACAGGGCACTCCTGAGGGCCGGGAGGTTCGACCGTCAGATTCATGTCGAACTGCCTGATCTTAACGAGAGGGAAGCCATCTTCAAGGTGCACCTGAGGCCAATCAAAATGGAGAAAAATTTTGATATAGCTTTTCTTGCCAAGCAGACCCCAGGCTTTTCGGGAGCTGATATAGCAAATGTATGCAATGAGGCTGCCCTGATTGCAGCCAGAAAAAATAAAAATGTAGTTGAGAAACAGGATTTTCTCGATGCCATCGACCGGATTGTTGGTGGTCTGGAAAGGAAGAACAAGATCATTTCCATGGATGAGAAAAAGACCATTGCATATCATGAGGCTGGCCATGCAACTGTAAGCTGGCTTCTGGAACACGCCAGCCCTCTGCTGAAGGTTACGATTATTCCACGGGGAAGGGCTTTGGGCGCTGCCTGGTATCTCCCTGAGGAAAGACAGATTACCACCCGTGAACAACTCCTTGACGAAATGGCCTACGCACTTGGTGGAAGAGCTTCGGAAGAGCTAATATTCGGAAAGATATCAACCGGAGCCCTCAGCGATCTTGAAAAGATCACAAAGCAGGCTTATGCAATGGTATCTTTCTTCGGAATGAGCGAAAAGGTAGGGAACATAAGCTTTTATGACTCATCCGGACAATCAGATTTTGGTTTCACCAAACCATACAGCGAGAAAACTGCGGAACTTATTGACCGGGAAGTCAAGCTGATCATCGAAGAATCGTATGAGCGTGCAAAAGATGTCCTGAAAGCCAATATGAAGGGACTTACTGAACTTGCCGAAATCCTGCTTGAAAAAGAGGTTATTTTCAGTGAAGACCTGGAAAGGATTTTCGGAAAACGCAAGGGCGAAAAAGTCAAAGCCGTAACTGAAGACCAGACAAAGTCAGAAATTAAGGCTGAGCCTGCTTCTGTTGAGCATGATACATCCCGGGAACAGGATAAAGTCAAAAGGAAAAGAAAAAAGCCGGCTTCACAGAAAAGTGAAGACACCTCTGATTCCGTTAAATCTGAATAGAACAATCAGGAAAGCAGGTTAATAAAAAAACCGATCGCATTGAGCAATTTCTTAAGACGGACCCTTACGGCAGTATGGATTGTAATTTTTGTACTGGGCGGATTCTGGCTGCATCCTGTATCATTTTTTCTGACCGGACTTTTTATTGTTGCCGCCACTCAGTATGAGTATTACTCGATGATTAAGAGTGCCGGAATCCGGCCTCAGGCAGCAGTTGGAATTATTGCCGGCCTGTCGATCTTTATTGTATCAACACTCGTGGCTGCAGGCAGATTACAGGGCAAATATTTTCTGGCTCTGATCCCCCTGTCGCTGGCTTTAATGATCGGGGAGCTCTTCAGGAAAGATGAAAAACCCTTTGATTCACTTGCACATACTTTCCTCAGCATAATTTACATTGCAGTACCCTTTTCCCTCTTCCCTTTTGCCGCTTTTTCAAGGACAGGCCTCCAATCATTGATCGGACACCAGGATATAGTTTTTTCCCCTGGCATCATTGTCGGTTTTTTTCTTGTTCTGTGGGCAAATGACACCGGAGCCTATCTCACGGGAGTATCAATCGGGCGGCACAGGCTGATGGAAAGGATTTCTCCGAAAAAATCGTGGGAGGGTTTCTTTGGAGGACTTGTTTCAGCAATCTTTGCTGCATGGCTGCTCGGAGACTGGTTTGGAGTGTTAACAAAATCACAATGGATGACAGCTGCAATTATTATTTCAGTGGCAGGTACAATGGGCGACCTGTTCGAGTCTATGCTGAAAAGAAGCATTGGTGTAAAGGACTCAGGATCAATAATGCCAGGCCATGGCGGATTTCTCGACCGCTTCGACAGCGCTCTCTTCGCGTTTCCCCTCCTGTATCTTTTTTTATCTCTTTTTGGATGATTGACAAGTCTTGATTAGTTTTGTGAAAATTTTTCAGGAATGGGAATTCATAAAGAAGGGTATAAGATATTGATTTACGGCTTTATAGTGCTGGTCTCAATCAATATCCTGGCAGGATTGTTCTGGACTGACTATATTTTATTCAGATATGTTGTCCTGATTGGATCCTTTCTCCTTTATGTGTTCCTTCTTTTCTTTTTCCGCCTTCCTGTGAGGCATCTGGAACCTGACCCGGGACTTATTTATGCACCTGCCGACGGCAAGGTTGTGGTGATTGAAGAGACAGAGGAAAAGGAATATTTCAAGGACATGCGCCTGCAGATATCAATTTTTATGTCGCCATTCAACATGCACAGCAACAGGTATCCGGTATCGGGGAATATTAAATATGTAATGTATCATCCGGGTAATTACATGGTTGCCTGGCATCCGAAATCATCAGAGCTGAATGAGAGAAGCTCAATTGTGATTGAAACTGAAAATGGATCTGAAATTTTGATAAGGCAGATTGCCGGTGCAGTGGCAAGGCGAATAGTCACCTATGCAAAGAAAGGGGCGCATGTTACCCAGGGTGATGAACTGGGATTTATCAAGTTCGGCTCAAGAGTCGATATTTTTCTTCCGTTGGGCACTGAGGTCGAAATTCCAATACTGCAGCAGGTTAAAGCCAACAAGAGTATTATTGCAAAGATCTGATCAGGAAGTGATATGAAACCTTCATGTAAAATTTTACACAATAAGAAAATGAATAAAATGAAGGTTTCACACGAACCACTTAGTTTACATTATTATCATAAAATCTTTTTCGTGTGAAACAAAAGGATGACAGAATAATTGATCTGACGGAAGACGTCAAGTGGATAGGAATCCTCGATTACGACATTAAGACATTTGACATCGTAATGACCACTGAATTCGGCACAACCTATAATTCCTATTTTATAAATGCCGGGAAAAAAGCTTTGATAGAGGTTGCCAAGGAGAAATTCAGCGAAACATATCTGAATAAACTCAAAAAGGTAACTGATCCGTCTGAAATAAATTATATTATTCTTGATCACACTGAACCTGATCATTCAGGAAGTCTTGGAATTATTCTCGATTTAGCTCCTTCAGCAATTGTTGTGGGGAGCGGAAATGCCATCAGGTACCTTGAAGATATCCTCAATAAGCCTTTTAATTCCCTGGTTGTAAAAGATGGGGATACTCTTGATCTGGGCAACAGAACTCTGAAATTCATTTCTGCGCCCAACCTGCACTGGCCCGATTCGATATATACTTATCTGGTGGAGGATAAAATCCTTTTTACCTGCGACTCATTTGGCGCACATTATTGCGATTACGGGATGTTCAGCGACATTGAGTCGCCTGATTACAGGAGTGCCTACAAATACTATTATGATGTGATCCTCAGGCCATACAGCAGGTTTATGATCAAAGCCATTGACAAGATCAGGGACCTTGACATAAATCTCATCTGTCCGGGCCACGGACCTGTTCACGCCGGAAATCACCGGGATGTTGTGAAACTCAGTGAAGACTATGCAGGAGAATACCTTAAGCTGACAGAATCAAAGAGCATAAAAAAAATACTGATAGCTTTTGTTTCTGCCTATGGCTATACCAGTCAGGCAGCCGGACATATATCAGCGGGATTGCATGAAACAGGTGATTTCGATGTTGAAATAGTTGATCTTGAAACCATTCAGGCTGATGAGCTGGAATCGATGCTTATCACCTCCGACGCACTCCTGGTAGGATCACCTACCATTAATCAGAATACGCTTCTCCCGGTTTATAAATTATTCGCTCTTATCAATCCGCTAAGGGATAAGGGAAAGCTGGCCGGGGTTTTTGGGTCATACGGATGGAGCGGAGAAGCTACGGGAATAATAGCAGCGGCACTTAGAAACCTCAAGCTAAATGTTTTCGAAGAAACAGCCGGATTCAAGTTTGCACCCGGCAAGGATAAAAAAGAAACCCTGACTGAATTCGGCAGAAAATTCGCCAGGGAATTTCTCAAATCCTGCTAGTTTTTAAGTACGGAGCATCAAAAGCTGCCATTTTTCAGTAGATCCTCAATTCCGGCAAGAGTATTACGTATTCTGCCGCACAAAGGCGATTTCAACTTATTCAGGTTCACCTCCACGCGAATACCTCTGATGCACCTCTTTTCTGTAGCCTTTATGAAACTTTTACCTGTCTTGACATTTTGTGCTTTTCCTCTTCCATTTTGGGAAGTGTAATGTTCAGAATTCCATCTTTATAGCTGGCTTCAATCTTGTTCTTGTCAACATTCTCAGGAACCTGGAAACTCCTGCAGAACGAAGAGCAGGTGAACTCTCTTCTTTTGTATCCGTTACTGCTCTCTTCCGACTCATTCCTTGTTTCTGACGAAATGGTAAGTACATCCTCATTGAGATCAATCCTTATGTCTTTCTTGTCCATTCCGGGAATTGCGAGATCCAGCATGAAATTCCTGTTGTCTTCCCTTATGTTTACAGCAGGCTTAAAGGCTTTGCGGTTTTCCGGTACCGGGAAGAAATCATCATCAAATATCCCGGGCATGAAAAATGGCACATAACTTCTTCTTCTGATTGTTGGTAACATAGTTTTGTCCTCCGTTATTTTTAAGTTTAACATATTTTACTGTTTGATATCGCATATGAATCAATTTCTGTTCCAGTCAGATAAAAGTGCCATAATGACATAAAATCAATAACATGCAAGACAAAGAGACATGTGTGTTATTTTTAGAACCTATTTTCAACATTAAAAATTGGAGAATCACTAGTAGCATAATCTAGGGAAAGTCAAAAATTTAGCATAGGTTTGTAATAGGAAAAACCTTACCTAATGAAAGCCACGCTTAGAAACTTCCTGATATTTTTCGGGATATTGCTACTTCTTGCTGCGATCTGGTACTTTCGTAATATTGTTGTTTACATACTTGTTTCAGGGGTTCTTTCGATAATGGGCAGGCCGCTGGTTGATCTCTTCTGCAGGATAAGGATTTGGAAGTGGAAATTTCCAAGGGCATTGTCGGCCCTGCTTACACTGATAATAATATGGGGTGCGATTTTGCTGTTCTTTTACATTTTTGTTCCTCTGGTAACCAAACAGATCAATTATTTCTCTACCATCGACAGCGAAAAGATTGTCAGGCTGATCGAAGGACCTATTGAAAAGATTGAGAAGATATTTATAAGCCTTAATCCGAGTATATCCGACAAGTTATTGCTGAAGGAATATGTTGGCTCAAAGGTAACGGATGTTCTCAGCATTGAAATGATCCAGAACTTAATGGGATCGATCCCCGGCATTTTGGGGAATATGGTCATTGCAATATTTTCAATAACCTTTGTTACCTTCTTTTTCCTAAAGGATCAGCATCTTTTCTTTGAATCGATACTGATGTGGATACCAGATAAATATGTCGATAATGTAACAAGGGCACTGAACTCAATAAAAAATCTGCTGACAAGGTATTTTATCGGGATTGTAATTCAGAGCACATGCATCATGATACTGATTACTATTGGAATGACAATAATCGGTATTGAGTTTCAGCAGGCATTGGTGATGGGGCTGATTCTTGGAATACTGAATGTTATTCCTTATGTGGGACCCTGGCTGGGGTTGTTTGTAGCAATCATAATGGGTGTGGCATCGCATATTAACCAGGATTTCAATACGGTTGTAGTCCCGCTGGTATATTATATGGTTATAGTTGAGGCAATTACGCATCTGATTGACAATGTTGTATTTCAGCCTGTGATTTTTTCAAACAGTGTAAAAGCCCATCCCCTGGAGATATTTGTTGTTGTGCTGGCAGCCGGTTTTGCTGCCGGTGTTCCCGGAATGATTCTTGGTATCCCTGCCTATACGGTACTCAGGGTTTTTGCCAGGGAGTTCTTTTATGGATTCAAGGCGGTGCAAAAGATAACATCAAGTCTTTCGGAGGTGGATTCGTCTGAAAAAAGCCGGATTTCCAATGTTTTGATCGAAGAATCAAGAAGGATAGCTTCGAAAAGAAGACCCGGCAGAAAATCTGTGAATAAAACTGAAGAATAAGCCGGGAGTTATGGGTTCATTTACTTCTGTTATCAGAAAAGTATTACGTTTTTAATAACACGGATTCAGAAGCATGTCGTGGTGGGGCAGGAGGGTATGGATAATTATTCTGATAAAACTATTTATAATTTTTATTATATTGAAGATGTTTTTCTTCAGGGATTTCCTTAAAGAGAAATACAACAGTGATGAGCAAAAGAGTGAGTACGTTCTGGATCAGCTTATAAACTCAAAATAGACTTATGATTGAAAATCCTGACTTAACCCTGGTGGACTGGTCGAGGGCTCAGTTTGCCCTTACGGCTATTTACCACTGGCTTTTTGTTCCTCTTACCCTGGGCTTATCTTTTATAGTTGCCATAATGGAGACTATATATGTAAGGACTGGCAAAGAGGAGTGGAAGCGGATGACCCGGTTCTGGATGACGCTTTTCGGCATAAACTTCGCAATTGGCGTGGCTACCGGAATTATACTGGAATTTGAATTTGGCACCAACTGGTCAAATTATTCCTGGTTTGTCGGAGATATATTCGGAGCCCCGCTGGCAATTGAAGGTATCCTGGCTTTCTTTCTTGAATCCACATTTGTTGCCGTGATGTTCTTCGGATGGAACAAAGTTAGCAAGAAGTTCCATCTTGTTTCAACATGGCTGGTAGCTGTGGGAGCAAACCTGTCGGCCCTGTGGATCCTTGTTGCCAATGCCTGGATGCAGAATCCTGTGGGAATGGTCTTTAATCCTGAAACTGCAAGAAATGAAATGGTTGACTTCTGGGCTGTCCTCTTTAATGAAGTTGCAGTCAGCAAATTCCTCCATACAATTTCTTCGGGATTTCTCCTTGGATCGATGTTCGTAGTAGGAATAAGTGCATGGTATCTTCTTCAGAAGAGGGAGCATTTCCTGGCAACCAGGAGCATTCTTATTGCAGGCATCTTCGGGTTTCTTTCGTCACTGCTTGTTGCCTATACCGGCGATAGTTCGGCAAGGACCATAGCCCGGGCGCAGCCTGTGAAATTTGCAGCCTTTGAAGCTCTTTATGACGGCAAGGAAAACGCAGGACTTGTTGCTGCCGGGGTTCTGAAGGATTCTGACCGGAAGATAGGTGAAAAGGCAATGAAGGATTTTTCTTTCAGAATAGAAATTCCGGGACTCCTCTCGCTTATGACCGGCGGCAGCACGAGAGCTTTTGTGCCCGGAATAAATGACCTGATTCTTGGAAATCCTGAAAAAGGATTGCTCCCCGTCGAAGAAAAGATGAAAAGAGGTAAGGCGGCACAAGACCTGCTCAGGGACTACAAAAATGCCAAGCTGAGTAAAGATGAAGCCAAAATGGAAACCATTAAGAAAGCTTTTGCCGACAAAAGGTTCATTGAGGAACATTTCAGGTACTTTGGCTATGCTTCAATTGAAAAACAGGAAGATGCCATCCCGAATGTGCCTCTATCATTCTATTCTTTCCATCTTATGGTAGTTCTGGGATTTTATTTCATTCTTTTATTCTTTCTTGCTCTTTACTATCTCTACAGAGGCACCATCACTAAACAAAGATGGTTGCTGTGGATTGCCGTTTTTTCGATATTGCTGCCATATGTGGCAGGAGAAATGGGATGGGTTCTCGCAGAAATGGGCCGTCAGCCCTGGATAATTCAGGATCTCATGCCTGTAGGTACCGCAGTCTCCCAGATCGGATCAGGATCGGTGATTACTACTTTTATCCTTTTTGCGATTCTCTTCACTGTCCTGCTTATCGCAGAGGTCTCAATTATGATAAAACAGATTAAGGCAGGACCAAATCATTAGGAGGAAACAACCATGGAACTATTGATATCTCATCTTTTTCTGCAGCAATACTGGTGGATAATTATTTCCATCCTGGCAGGATTGCTGGTCTTCCTGCTGTTCGTCCAGGGAGGCCAGTCAATGATTTTCTCACTTTCTGACAATTCCCTTCAGAAGACTATTGTGGTAAATACCCTTGGAAGGAAATGGGAATTTACCTTCACCACCCTCGTGACCTTTGGCGGAGCATTCTTTGCAGCATTTCCTCTCTTTTATTCTGCGAGTTTCGGAGGCGCCTACTGGGTATGGATCGCAATTCTTTTCAGCTTTATCATCCAGGCTGTGGCGTATGAATACAGGTCAAAGCCCGGAAACTTCCTCGGGCAGAAGACCTATGATGTTTTCCTTCTGATAAACGGATCTGTCGGCCCTTTCCTCCTGGGAGTCGCAGTAGCCACCTTTTTCACAGGAGCTCAGTTCATCCTTAATGAGTTTAACCATGTAAGGTGGGCAACAGGCTGGCATGGGCTTGAAGCATTATTGAATGGCCGAAACCTTGCTCTGGGACTTGCAGTACTTTTCCTTGCACGGACCAATGGCCTATTGTATATCATTAATTCGGTAAATGATTATGATCTCATTGAAAAGGCAAACAGGAAAATGATCTTAAATTCCCTCTCATTCCTTGTTTTCTTCCTGTTCTTTCTGATAACATTGCTGGTTTCATCCGGATTTGCCTATGATCCTGCTTCAGAAACCGTCTCCATGGAGAAATATAAATACCTTCATAATCTCCTGCAGATGCCTTTGGTACTGGTAATTTTCCTTACCGGAGTTACAGGGGTCCTTTATGGAATAATAATTACGGTGTTCAGAGGCAGCCGCAAAGGGATCTGGTTCACCGGAGCAGGAACCATTCTTGCTGTCATTTCACTTTTTCTGCTGGCCGGATTCAACAATACAGCCTTTTATCCTTCGGCTTACGACCTTAATAGTTCATTGTCGATTCATAAAGCTTCATCAAGCCTGTTCACACTGAAGACAATGATGTTCGTTTCATTCATTATTCCTTTCGTTGCAGCATATATCTGGTTTGCATGGGAAGCCATAAACAGGAAGAGGATTACCGCAGGGGAGATGCAGGAGGAAGGACATTTATATTAAAGACAAAAGGCAAAAGTCAAAAGGCAAAAGACAAAAGGCAAAAGATAAAAGATACAAATGGGGCTCAAGCCTGAGGAGGAATAGCTTTAAAAGTAAAAAGTAAAAAGTAAAAAAGTAAAAAGTAGTGCTATGTATATTACGGGTATATTACAATATCTGATCTGGCCGCTGTTCATAGTTGTCAGCTGGTTCATTATTAAGGCTGCACTGGCACTATATGAAAAAAAATTTCCTGTCGATAAGGAGAATGGATAGTTAGGCTCGATGTAATTATGCTCCCTGAAAGCGGATCGGTTGTGCCACCGGGAGCATTTATGGCAGCCCGGCGGAGGTAAAACATTCGGTCAGGTCTGATTTCCTGATCTTAAATCAGATCGGGGAGAAATCAACGAAGCTATGATATAAAATGGTACTATCAGCGGAGCTGCTGCTATACGCCAGATAAGCAATGAAATAATGGAAAGGCTGAAAAGGAAGTACTGTCCCTCATTGCCCCTCAGCCGGAGATTTGACATTTTGAGTGATATGAGCGGAATTCGCGAAACCATCATCAATGAAAGGATAACGGTATAAACTGTGAGGATAACAGGGGATGTGATAAAGGATTCCAGAATCGCTGCACCGGAGTGATGTGCTGCAATAACAACAGAAATAACTGCAAGCGCATTTGCTGGTGTGGGAAGGCCTTTAAACGACCTGGCCTGCGAAGAATCAATATTGAATTTTGCCAGCCTGAGGGCTGCAAAAACAGGCATCAGAACGGCGAAATATTTTAGTTTCTCAGGATTGCCAAAAAGACTGCTGCTGACTGAGATTGATTCTGCAACAGATCCTGATGATTCAATGAGTTTAAACACAATCATGGCGGGAGCAATCCCAAAGCTGACAACGTCAGCAAGGCTGTCAAGTTCTTTGCCCATAGGAGAATAGGCTTTCAGTAACCTGGCGGAGAATCCGTCAAGGAAGTCAAAGGCCATCGCTGCCAGTATAAGCCATGAGGAAGTAATCAGATCATTTTTTGCCGCGAAAATAATGGCAATAAAGCCGGCTGCAAGGTTCAGGGATGTGATCAGATTCGGGATGTGTTTTTTTAAAGTCATGTTGATACAGGGTAATGACGGTGACAAAATTAGGTATATTAAGTTCACCATCTGATAAGGTGGAGTTGATTTTTTTAAAATTAGCGATTTACTCCCTGTCTGATAAGGTTTATATATCCGGCTGGCAGAGGTTTGCTCTTTTTTATTAGATTTGCAACTGTTAATACTGTCCGAATGATCAATTTCAAGAATGTTAAGATAGCTGTTGATTTTGATGGCACTATTGTGGACCACGAATATCCGGATATTGGCAAGGAAAAACTTTTTGCCTTCCAGACTTTGCGGGAGCTCAATAAACTTGGTGCACGACTTATTTTATGGACATTCAGAACAGGAAAGGAGCTCGACGATGCTGTTGAATATTGCAGGCGTAATGGAGTTGAATTTTATGCAATCAACAAGAATTACCCTGAGGAGGTATACGATGAGTCCATCAGCAGGAAAATAGATGCCGATATTTACATCGATGATAAAAATGTAGGCGGTTTCCCGGGCTGGAGCGAGATATGGCAGATCCTTGTCCCTTTTGACCTTCATGAAAAGGAGATGGAGCGTCAGATAGCAGCTGCCAGGAAAAACTCCATACGAAGATTGTTCAGGAGAAAGGAGTAAAAGGAAATGACAGGGAAAATTCTTAATAGTTTGATGCTTGCTCTTGCTCTGGCACAATGTGTGATCTTTATATCATGTTCGGGTCGTACCGGAGGAGCAAGGGAAAACGGCAGGGTGCCAACTTCATCGCCAGGCATCAGCCCTTCGGAAAGGTTTATCAGGATGCAGAAGCCGGCTGAAAATGCTGAATTCAGCATAGGCGAACAGTTTGAGGTCACACTCGTTCCCGAGAATACAAACCGGGTTCCTGATTCTGTTAAGTTGTTCTTCGCTGGCAAACAGATCGGGCAGCTCAGTGGTG
The DNA here is from genome assembly GCA_964611835.1 of uncultured Rikenellaceae bacterium. Lineage (GTDB taxonomy): Bacteria > Bacteroidota > Bacteroidia > Bacteroidales > VadinHA17 > LD21. The sequence continues at coordinate 12,193 of CAZTDW010000087.1, forward strand.
AACCGTGGACATTTGTGATCCCTGCATCTGCAACATCAACAACAGGAAGAAAACCGGTAAAGGCAATAGCATACAGGGACAACAAAATTCAGACTGTTACAAGGTTTGCAATCATCCAGTCAGACATTGTTCCGGAAATAAAGGGTTACAGGATCATTCATACATACCCGCACGATCAGGAGGCATTTACACAGGGGCTGTTTTATGATAAAGGTGTTTTATATGAAGGTACCGGTCAGGAATCAGGCTCTTCCCTTCGTGAAGTTGCCCTTGAAACCGGAAAGGTCCTGCGGCAGCATAACCTTGACCCCTCGCTGTTCGGGGAGGGTATTACCCTATACAGGGACAGGATCTATCAGGTGACATGGACCAGCAAGGTTGGCTTCGTATATGACAGATCATCATTCAGCGTATTAAACAGGATCTACTATCAGACCCAGGGATGGGGTTTGACAACCATGAATGGAACGATAGTTATGAGTGATGGCTCAAATAATCTCTATTTTCATGAACCTGAAATGTTCAACCTGATTTCGGGCATTGAGGTGTACGATAATGAAAAAAAGGTTGATCAGCTAAACGAACTCGAATATATCAGGGGTGAGATCTGGGCCAATATATGGCAAAGTGATCTGATAGCGCGCATTGACCCTGTTACAGGAAAGGTTAACTCCTACATTGATCTCGGATCACTTTATCCGGAATCGCAGAGGAGGCAAAACAATTCGGATGTGCTCAACGGCATCGCTTATGATGCTGAGAATGACCGTATCTTTGTCACCGGCAAAAGATGGCCAAAGCTCTATGAGATCAGGGTCAATGAATGATTCTTGATCCGTAGACAATATTTATGGCAGAGGGAAGTATCCCGAATTGTGCCGGGGTGTGGCCAAGCGATTCCCCGTCAGCTTCGATATGCAACAATGAATCAGATGTGACCGACATTTCTGTTGTACGATACCCGTCAACTTTCGGGTGACTGAGTATGGTGCCATCATAAAGTAGTTTAAGACTTCTGATGACATCAATCCTGCTCATCTCCTTTATTACGGTTATATCTAGCAGACCATCATCGGGTAGAGCTTCAGGCGTCTGCCTCATCCCTCCTCCGCAATATCTTCCGTTACCTACGTTAATTGAGAATATCCTGCAGCTGGTTTTTTTGCCGTCGATAACAATGTCGGCATTTGTGTGCCTCCATGAGAGCAGGCTTGATAAAAGGTTGTAAAAATAGATTGCCTTGCTGTTGTTCCCCTTATCCTTCTGCCTGTTGGTCTTTTTAACCACAAGCGATTCAAATCCAAGCCCTGCAATATTTATGAAATACCGTTTTTCACGGGTTTCCCCATTATAGTAATCAATAATTCCGATATCGTGAGACATCTGCCTTCCTTCCTTTATCACCCTGACGGCTCCTTCATAAACAAGCGGTATGGAAAACATCCGCCCCCAGTCATTACCCGTGCCTACCGGTATCATGGCCAGCAGCAAATCGCCCGGTGAACAGTTATCCTGTGCAAAGGCACCATTCACAATTTCATTTAATGTTCCGTCGCCTCCAACAGAAATGAATTTTCTGTATCCATTGCTTACAGCTTCCCGCGTGAATTCTATCGCATCACCCTTCTTTCCTGTAAACTTTACCGTTGTTTCTATTTCATTTTTTTTAAGAAGGTCATTAATCCTGCTCCAGTCTTTCTGACCTTTACCATTTCCCGCATTGGGATTTACAATGGTAAACCATTTGTTGGTTAGAGAATTTTCCACCAGGGTTATTTTCAGATTTACTTGTCAATTATGTAAACAAATATACAAATTTGACAGCAGCTGATGTCTCATGGCAATTTTTGACTTGAATCACTTAACCGTCAATAGATCAGTGTTATATGAATTTACATACAGAATTATGTTGTTAATAAGATGTTGAAAACCGCAGAGAAAATGTTTACAATTACGCTATTACCCGGCCGAGCCTGAAATTCATAAGTAGTAAATTTGAAGCTCGAAATGTGCTGAATATATTAAAGGAAAAGAATGGGGAGAATAATCGCGATAGCAAATCAGAAGGGTGGAGTAGGAAAGACGACTACGGCGATCAATCTGGCGGCAAGCCTGGCTGCGCTTGAGAAGAAGGTATTGATTGTGGATGCAGATCCGCAGGCAAATGCAACGTCGGGGATCGGGGTTGACACGCGTCAGATAAAATGCACGGTATATGATTGCCTTATAGATGGAAGGGATCCTTCAGAGGCGTTGCTTGGATGCGGCATTGATAATCTTTCGGTGATGCCCTCCAATATCGACCTGGTGGGAGCAGAAATAGAAATGCTGGAAAGGCCTGAGCGGGAAAAGATCCTTAAGACTATTCTCGTAAATATTTCCGGGAATTATGATTACATAATCATTGACTGTTCGCCTTCCCTGGGGCTGCTTACCGTCAATGCACTTACGGCAGCAAACTCGGTTATTATTCCGGTCCAGTGCGAGTATTTTGCCCTTGAAGGTCTCGGGAAGCTTCTGAACACCATCAAGATAATTCAAAACAACCTTAATCCCGACCTTGAAATCGAAGGATTTCTTCTCACAATGTACGATTCAAGGCTGAGATTATCCAATCAGGTTGCTGAAGAGGTAAACAAGCATTTTCAGCAGATGGTCTTTCAGACCATCATCCAGAGGAATGTGAAGCTCTCGGAAGCCCCCAGCTTCGGTCAGCCTGCAATACTCTATGATGCTGATTCAAGAGGAACCGTGAATTATCTTAACCTTGCCAGGGAACTGATTGAAAAACAGGAAACCCGCGTTAATGCCTGACAGGTTATTAATGCCAACCGGTAGGAGAATTTATCATGACAAAAAAAAATGCACTTGGCAGAGGCCTTGGCGCCCTGATTGACGGCGTTGAAAAAGAAGTACTTGAACGGAAGGTCGAGGCCAATTTCGATATTCCCATAGACTATATTGACGGCAATCCCTTTCAGCCGAGGACTC
>CAZTDW010000088.1:0-2520 GCA_964611835.1 uncultured Rikenellaceae bacterium
AGATACAATATCGTTTATCATTAAAAAGATATTAAATAACAATAAATAATTATTAATTTACATTAAATAATTATTGTTTATCATCAATTTATATAGTTTTTCGGAATTCAATTATGAATTCGTTCCAGGTGCTGACGGTAAACCTGTCATTTCACAACTTTCTGTTAAGATATCCTGCACTGGCTTGCTGCGTGGGTGTTACAAGAAGATCATTAATACAAACATGCGGCGGCAATGTTGCACAGAAATAGATGATTTCGGCTATATCATCAGCTGTAAGCGGATCAACTCCTTTATAGACAGCATCGGCCTTTTCCCTGTCACCTTTGAATCGGACGATCGAGAATTCAGTTTCTGCCATTCCCGGAGCAATATTGGTGACCTTGATATTATGCCTGACCAGATCGATCCTCATCGCCCTGGAAAGTGAAGTGACAGCACTTTTTGTTGCACAGTAGACATTGCCGTTTTCATAAATGTCAGACCCGGCAATGGAAGAAATATTAATAATGTGGCCGCTTCCCCTTGCAACCATCAGTGGGGTGATGGCCCTCGTCACATATAAAAGCCCTTTAATGTTTGTATCTATCATCCTTTCCCAGTCGTCGGTATCTCCCTTGTCAATGTGCGACATGCCTACTGCCAGTCCTGCGTTGTTAACGAGGATTTCAATATTTTTCCACTGTTCCGGAAGGTTATTTATGGCAGAATCGACTTCATCCTTGTTCCTTACATCGAAATTAAGTGCAAGCACGTTTGCATTAAAAGCCGAGAGCTTTTTTTCCAGTTCCTCCAGCCTGTCCTTTCTTCTTCCGGTAATTATTATGTCGAATCCGTTTTCGGCAAACTTGATCGCCGCAGCCCGGCCGAATCCTGCTGTGGCACCTGTTATCAGTATGATTTTATTCATTTTGGATTTTTATTTGGTTTAATTGTAAAAATAGGAATATTTTTTTCCTTATCAATTTTGCCATTTACTAATTCCCGATCTACGTTTAGTGATTATTTACTGACCAGGCAATTTTTAAATATCATATCTTTGCGGACACTCATTCTGTATGGATAATAAACACAATATATCCGCTAAACCCAATGCACCCGATGTTGCATCGATGTTCGACTCAATAGCATGGAGATATGATTTTCTGAATCATTTTCTGTCCTTCAACATCGATCGTTTGTGGAGAAAACGGGTTGTCAGAATCATTGCAAAACACCATTCTTTTTCAGAAATACTCGATGTTGCAACAGGTACGTGCGACCTTGCAATTCTTTCTGCAAAACTTCATCCTGAAAGAATAACAGGTATTGATATCTCAGAGAAAATGCTAGAAATAGGTAAGAGAAAAGTTGACCGGAAAGGATTATCAGATCTGATTGAACTTGTGAAATGTGATTCGGAAAACATCTGTTTCGGGAATGATAGTTTTGACATAGCAATGGTAGCATTCGGAGTCAGAAATTTCAAAGATCCCCTCAGGGGACTTAAGGAGATGGCCCGGGTTCTTCGCAGTGGAGGGCTGCTCATAGTACTTGAGTTTTCAAAACCCGAAGGATTTTTGTTCAAAAGAATTTATAATTTATATTTCAGTAAACTGCTTCCTTTTCTCGGAAAGGTTCTGTCAAAGGATAAGCGGGCTTACAGATATCTTAATGAGTCGGTTATGGAATTTCCCGACAATGATGAATTTCTTCAGATTATGAGAAGTGCTGGATTATCCGATCTGAACCAGCTTAAACTTACAGCTGGCATAGCAAGTATTTATTCCGGAGTTAAGAATCAGGAACAATAATTGAAATTTATTCAAGTTTATTATCTTGGTGCCAACATAAAATCAGAATCAGCAATCTTGGATAACAGGTATTTTTATATCCTTCTGGCCGGGCTTTTACTTTTTTTTCAGGTTGATGCATTTTCCCAGAAGCAAAAACCAAAAAATGATTCGTGGTACGATGACAAGCCGCTTCATTTTGGTTTTACCCTGGGGATGAACCTGATGGATTTTGATATTACGCCATCCGGGAATATCGGTGATCTTGATTTCCTTCAGCCGGAAGTGAGCAAACTTAATCCGGGTATCAATATCCAGATAGTGACAAATCTCCGAATAAACAGGCATGCCGATCTAAGGTTCCTGCCAGGGGTGTCATTCGGGCAGAGAAATATCAGATATTATGAAGATATAAATTCTGATCCTGATGTTAATGAAATGGTAATATACAATGAAAGTCAGCGCCTTGAATCATCATTCCTTGAATTCCCCTTCCTACTTAAATTTAAGGGCGATCGCCTTAATAATGTTAGGCCTTATGTTGTAGGGGGTGTAAATTACCGTTACGACCTTGCCGGTAAAAAAGAGTATGATGATGAAAAACCGGTTTACCTCAGGCTTAAAAGGTCAGATATTTATTATGAAGCAGGCGCCGGACTCGATTTCTACCTGCCATATTTCAAGCTGTCGGTGGAGATAAAAATGTCGAACGGGTTGAGGGATGTGATTGTTCACGAACCCGCACCAG